>NZ_JBHWVI010000060.1:0-40010 GCF_042737005.1 Streptomyces sp. NPDC060027 | reverse complement strand
CGGTATGCGCTCACCGCTGCGGGCCCGGCGGCCTTTTCGCACCCCTGGACCGGACCAACTCCGCGGAAAGTCTTGACGCGGTCATGCAAGCAGGGCCACCTTGTACGGCAACCCGGTAAGGAAAGTTTCCTAACAGAAGGGTCCCCCACAGTGCGCACTCGAACACTGACCCTGTCCGCGGCCGCCTGCGCGGCACTGCTCGCCACCGCCACGCTCCCGGTCCACGCCCTGGGCACCGCCAACCCCCGCTCGGCGCAGGAGGGTTCGGTCAGCGCGGCCGCCCTCCTCGCCAAGGTGACGTCCTGCTCGCAGATATCGAGCGGCAAGTACCGGACGGACGAAGAGACTTCGGCCACCGTCCCCGTCTGCGGCAAGAACGGCGCCGTGTTCTGGAAGGCCGACCTGGACATCGACTGCGACGGCCAGGTCACCGCCAGGTGCAACGGCGACACCGACCCCTGGTTCCAGGACGACACCGCCTTCCACCAGTCCAACGGCCGGCCGCTGCGCGCCGACTCGCTGCCCTACGTCGTCGTGCCGAGCACCAGCAGCATCTGGAAATACACGAGTTCGGGCATCAAGGGCGGCGGCGTGGTCGCCGTGATCTACAACGGCAAGGTCGAGTACGCGGTGGTCGGCGACACCGGACCGACGCAGATCATCGGTGAGGCGTCGTACGCCACCGCGAGCGCGCTCGGTATCGACCCCGACCCCGAGACGGGCGGGACCGACTCGGGCGTGACGTACATCCTGTTCAAGAACTCGCAGGTGTCCCCCATCGAGAGCCACGGCGCGGCCGTGTCGCTCGGGGACTCGCTGGCCAAGCAGTTCATCCAGAACAACTGAGAACCGGCCCGGCGGGGGCGCGTGGCCCCCGCCGGGCACGGCTCGGGGCGCGCGTGGCCCCCTCCGGGCACGGCTCAGACGGGCAGGCCGCACCTCCGCGGCACGGGTCTACTCCGGCTTCACGCCCACGTACACCGTCATCGCCGTCAGGACGAACGCGTCCGTGCGGTGGAGCACGCTCGCCTTGTCGTCCGGGTCCAGGAGCCGGTCGAGGGTGGCGAGGTCCTCCGGGTCGAGCCCTTCGGCGAGGCCGTTCCGCCGGTGGGTGAGGGCAGTGACGACGAAAGCGCGGGCCTCGTCCGAGAGCGGGGCGGGAAGGTCGACAAGGAAGGTGCGGGTCGCCGTGTGGCGCAGGCCGACGGCGGTGAGCAGGGCGGGCCAGTCCTCCGTCTCCTCCACCGATCCGGGCAGCTCGGCCCGCATCCGGGTGAACCATTCGTCGTGCACCGCGTCGATGCGGGCCTGGAGGCCGGGCCGACCGATGCCGATGTCGCGCGGGAGGAACCGCGTGGGCAGGCCGCCTTCGAGAAGGGCAAGGGTGCCGCCGGGCGCCAGGCTCCGTACGAAGCCCTCCAGGGCGGCCCGCTGGTCGCCGACATGGTGCAGCGACCTGCTGGCCCACAGCAGGTCGGCGGGGTACTCCACGTCACCGATGCCGTCGGAGAGTTCGGCCTCGACGGTGGTGAAACGGTCGGCGAGGCCGAGCCGCTCGGCGCGGGCGCGGGCCTCCGCGAGCAGGGGCTCCACACCGTCCACGGCGACGACCCGCGCACCGGGGAACTTCTCGGCGAGCAGGCAGGAGATGACACCGGGACCGCTGCCCGCGTCCACGATCAGCTCCGGCTCGGGCCGCTGCTCCCGCAGCCAGTCGGCCGCCTCGACGTACGCCGGGGTGAACAGCTCCGCCTCCTGCACCAGCATGGGCAGCATCTGGGAGAAGTCCATCTGGGTGTGATCGTGCCCGTGGCCCTGCGCGGGGTTGTGGCCGTGGCCGTGGTCCTGCGACGGGCCGTGGTGGGGTGCCCGGCCGGGGCGGGAGCCGTGGTCGTGGTCCTGTGCCATGGGACAAGCCTCTCTCTCGGAATGAGGACAGCGTGCGCCGCCACTTCCGGAAACGGCCAGTCGTGTTGCTCTAACGGCAAAAGAGGGGCAGCCCGGAAAGCCGGATGCGCCCGCCGGGGGCCGTCATCGGGCAGGACCCCGTGGACGACCCCTTGGTGGAGCGGCCCGACGGGGACTGCACGGTGGTGGAGTTCGCGATCCGCCAGGGGCTGGGGAAGGGGAGCTGACCCCTGACGGACCGCACGCGGTCAGCCGGTCACAGCGCCGGGTACGCGTTCTTCATGAGCTCCTGGAACTGGGCGGAGAACCAGTGTCCGGAGAGCGGGGCGTTCGGCAGCGCGCCGGAGAGGCTGTTCCCGTTGCGGGCGTTGCCCGTGTACATGGGGTCGCACATCCGGTCGAAGCCCTTGCCCTCGTCGTTCGCGATCGCCGAGCTGGAGCCGTCGGACTCGCCCGGAGGCTTCATCCACACATAGGCGTCGATGCCGGTCGCCGGTGCCGCCTTCGGACGCTCGCCGAGGCCCGCGCCCGACTGGTTGCACCAGTTGCCCATGTGGATACGGCGGTCGTAGCGCCCTCCGTCGACGTACGTGTCGACGCTGGTCGTCGCGCCGGGACCGGCGGGCCGCGCCGTACCGCCCCAGCCGTTCCTGGAGGTGTCGATCAGCATGCCGATACCGGAGTCGAAGCCGACCGAGACGAGCTGGTTGCGGAAGCCCTGGGCGTAGGACAGCTCATCGACGTAGCGGTTCCAGTCGACCCACTTGGACTGGCGCACGGAGGTGCCGTTCACCGTGTCGTTGATGGTGAAGTTGTTCTCCTTCAGGGCGCTGTAGTTCGCCGTGTTGGTGATGAACCCGTGCACGTCGCCGACCGTCGCGCCCTCACTGGTCGCGGCCTGCTTGAACAGGGTCGCCGAGGGGGCGAAGTTGTCGTCCCAGCCGAGCCAGCCGTGGTGACCGGCGTCGATGTAGTTGTAGACGTTGGGGATCGCGCCGAGCTTGGCCAGCGCGTAGCCGACGCCCTTCACGTAGTTGCCGTTGGCGAGCATGGTGTCGCACGCGGGCGTGGCGGTGGCGCGGCTGCCGGTGTTGGTGACGAGGTTCGGCAGCGAGTCGATCTCGATGGTCGTGACGATGCGCAGCCCCGCGTACTTGCTGTCGGAGAGGATCGCCGCGATCGGGTCGATGAACTGCGTCTTGTACTTGTCGATCTCCGTCGGGCCGAGCTCGCCGTTGGAGGCGAGGGCGGCGCAGTCACGTCCGGGCAGGTCGTAGACGACGAGCTGGACGACCTCTTCGCCGCTGCCCTTCTGGGCGAGCGCCGCGTCGAGGTGGGCGCGCAGCCCCATGCTGCCGGACGCGCCGTTGATCGCGGCGATCCGGTCGAGCCAGACGCCGGTGGGCTGGTTGGAGATCCGGCTGCCCCCGGTCTCGGCGGCGGCCTTCGCCGACCATTCCGGGTTCACGTAGACCTTGGCGCCGGCGTACGGGTTGTCGACCTTGCCGGAGGGGTCGGGGTCGGTGCCGCCGCCACCGCCGTCGTCGACGTTGCAGGTCACTCCGTCGAGCGTGAAGGCGGTGGGCAGGGCGTTGGTGCCGCTGTAGGAGGCGTTGAAGCCGAAGCTGGCCGAACCGCCGGTTCCCAGTGTGCCGTTGTACGACTCGTTGGCGGCGGTGACGGCCGTCCCGCTCTGGCTGATCCTGGCGTTCCAGCCGGAGGTGACCTTCTGGTTCCCGGCGTACGACCACTTGACCGCCCAGGAGGACTTGGCGGCGCCGTTGTTGGTGACCGTGACGGCGGCGGTGAAGCCGGTGTCCCACTGGTTCTGCACCTTGTAGTCGACGGTGCAGGGGACGGCGGCGACGGCTTCGACGTCCGCGGGGACCGCAGCGGCGGCTCCCGATCCCGTGGCGATCAGGGCGAGTGCCCCGAGAAGTGCTGTTCTTGCACGGCTCATGTGCGGGTTCCTTATCCGTTGAGGGCGCGCAGGTGGTCGCGCAGCCCGATGCCGTACGCGGTCGGTGTTCCGTCGTAGTTCGAGATCAGCGACGGACCGGAGGAACAGTCCCAGGTGTTCCAGGTCCAGCCGAGATAGGAGAGCCCCCGGTCGTCGAACCACTTCATGACGGTGTCGACGAAGGCGTGGGAGCAGGTGTTCTCACCGATCTCCCCTGCCACCAGGGGCACTTGGGCGGCGACGGGGGCGAGTGTCGAGTTCCAGCAGCTCTCGCTCGCGCAGGTGTTGAAGTTGTAGACGTGATACGCGGCGACGAGATTGCCCGTCGGATCACTGGGCTTGTACGTCAGCCACTGGCTCAGGTCGTTGGAGTAGGCGAGACCGCCGGCCAGGATCAGGTTCTTGGCGCCGGTGCCGCGTACGGCGCCGACCAGGTCCTGCATTCCGGCGACCTCGTAGGAGATGCCGGGGCAGGTACCGCCGTCGCGCCAGCAGGTCCACGCCTGGGTGGTCGTGGAGGTCGCGCGGTCCGGGTAGGGCTCGTTGAACAGGTCGAACGCGACGGCCGGGTCGTCCTTGAAGGTGCTCGCGACCGAGGCCCAGAAGGACGGCGTGTACTGCGCGTCGGGCATCGGCTTCTGACAGGTGGCGTGCACGTCGGAGCAACCCGCCGAGTTGCCGGTGTACTGGCCGTAGGTCCAGTGCAGTTCGACGAGCGGGGTCATGCCGTGCGCCTCGACCTTGGCCACCAGGTCCTTGACCGCGGCGATGTAGTTGGCGCCGGCGTACTCCGGTTTGATGTTGGAAAGGCCCAGCCAGCACTCCTCGTTGAGCGGGATACGGACCGTGTTGGCCTTCCAGTCGGCGATCGCCTTGACCGCAGCGTCGTCGACGGGACCGTCGAAGAAGCCGTAGCCCTGGACGCACATGAACTCGCCGCCGGAGCGGTTGACGCCGAGCATCCTGCGGGTGGCTCCCGCGGAGTCGACCAGCTTGTTGCCCGAGACGTGCAGTTTCGGTGCCTCACCGCCGGTCGGCGGCGGGTCGGTCGGGGTGGGCGTGGGCGTGGGATCGACGTCCACATTGCAGGCGGTGCCGTTGAGCCTGAAAGCCGTCGGCACCGCGTTGCTCCCCGACCGGGAGGCGAGGAATCCGGCACTGACGCTCGCGCCGGTGCCCAGCGAGCCGTTCCAGCTCTCGTTGGACGCGGTCACCGTCGTACCGGACTGGGACCACTTGGCGCTCCAGCCCTGGGTGACCTTCTGGCCGCCGGAGAAGTCGAAGCCGAGGCTCCAACTACTCAGCGCAGCGCTGTTGTTGGTGATTCTCACGGCGCCCTGGAAGCCGGTGTCCCACTGACCGGTGACCGAGTACTCCACCGTGCACGCGGGCGTGGCTCCCGAAGCCGTGACGACCGGCGCGATCGCGGTGCCCACCAGGGCTACCGCGGCGCCGATCACTAAAAGAGACAAACGCGGGGGGTGACGCATGAAGCGACTCCTTGCAGCTCTGGCGCGCACTGATCGACGCGCCGACTGATGGAACCGCTCCCACTGGTGCGGAAGAAGCTAGCGCCAAGTGCCGGGGTTGGACAGAGGAGTCGCACTGTTGATCAATCGAATCATTTCGACTCTTCAAGCACCTTGACCCCTCACACCCCCATCTCCAATATGGGAGCGCTCCCACTGGTTCAAGGCTTGTTGCTCCTCCCCCCATTCTCCGAGCCGCAAGGAGGAACCAGCACCATGGATCCCAGCCCTCGATGGAGACGCCGTCGCAGATCGCGGCGCCCGTGGACCGCCGTTGTGGCGGCTCTCGCCCTCCCGCTCACGACTCTGGCGACCGGCACGACTCCCGCACACGCTGCCGCGGTTCAGTGCAGCGTCGACTACAAGACCAACGACTGGGGCTCCGGCTTCACCGCGGATCTGACGATCACCAACCGGGGCACGGACGCCATCAACGGCTGGACCCTGACGTACGCCTACACCGGCAACCAGACCCTCACCAACGGCTGGAACGGGACCTGGTCCCAGTCCGGCAAGACGGTCACGGCGAAGAACGCCGCGTGGAACGGGACGATCGCCGCCGGAGCCGCCGTGACCGCCGGCGCGCAGTTCACCTACAGCGGCAGCAACGCCGCCCCCGCCTCCTACGCGGTCAACGGCACCACCTGCGCCGGCGCCCACCAGCCGCCGATCACCGTGCTGACCAGCCCCGCCGCGGGCGCCGTCTACACCCAGGGCGACGCGGTCCCGCTGGCCGCGACCGCCGCGGCGGCCGACGGGGCGACCATCGGCAAGGTCGAGTTCTACGACGACACGACCCTGCTCGGCACCGACACCAGCTCGCCGTACACCCTCTCGGCCTCCGGACTGACCGTGGGCAGTCACTCGCTCGTGGCGAAGGCCTACGACAGCCTGGGCGCGTCGGCGGATTCCACCCCGGTCGGCATCACCGTCGCCTCCGGCCCTGCCGTGGTCGCGTCACCCACCCAACTCGGCGTCCAGCAGGGCAAGTCGGGGACCTTCGGCGTGAAGCTCTCGACCCAGCCGAGCGCGAACGTGACGGTGGGCGTGACCCGCACCGACGGCAACACCGGGCTGTCCGTCACCGGCGGTTCCAGCCTGACGTTCACCCCGTCCAACTGGAACACCGCCCAGACGGTGACCATCGGCGCCGACGCCTCGGGCACGGGGTCCGCGACCTTCACGGCCTCGGCGACCGGGCACGCCAAGGCCACCGTCACCGTGACGGAACTGGCCGCCTCGAAGGCGTACGACGCGCGCTTCCTGGACCTCTACGGCAAGATCACCAACCCGGCGAACGGCTACTTCTCCCCCGAGGGCATCCCGTACCACTCGGTGGAGACGCTGATCGTCGAGGCGCCGGACCAGGGTCATGAGACGACGTCGGAGGCGTACAGCTATCTGATCTGGCTCCAGGCGATGTACGGGAAGGTCACCGGCGACTGGTCGAGGTTCAACGCCGCGTGGACGACCATGGAGACGTACATGATCCCCACGCACGCCGACCAGCCGACGAACTCCTTCTACAACGCTTCCAAGCCGGCCACCTACGCGCCCGAACTGGACACCCCGAACGAGTACCCGGCCAAGCTCGACACCGGTGTCTCGGTAGGCCCGGACCCGATCGCCTCCGAGCTGAAGAGCGCGTACGGCACGGACGACGTGTACGGCATGCACTGGCTCCAGGACGTGGACAACACCTACGGCTACGGCAATGAGCCGGGCAAGTGCGAGGCGGGTCCGACGGCCACCGGCCCCTCGTACATCAACACCTTCCAGCGCGGTGTTCAGGAGTCGGTGTGGGAGACCGTGCCGCAACCGACCTGCGACGCCTTCAAGTACGGCGGCAAGAACGGGTACTTGGACCTGTTCACCGGAGATTCCTCGTACGCGAAGCAGTGGAAGTACACGGACGCCCCGGACGCCGACGCGCGTGCGGTGCAGGCCGCGTACTGGGCCGACCTGTGGGCCAAGGCCCAGGGCAAGAGCGGTGACGTCTCGGCCACGGTCGGCAAGGCCGCGAAGATGGGCGACTATCTGCGCTACGCCATGTACGACAAGTACTTCAAGAAAATGGGCAGTTGCGTCGGCCCGGCGACGTGCCCGGCGGGTACCGGCAAGGACGCGTCGCACTATCTGCTGTCCTGGTACTACGCCTGGGGCGGCGCGACCGACACCTCGGCGGGCTGGGCCTGGCGCATCGGCTCCAGCCACACCCACGGCGGCTACCAGAACCCGCTGGCCGCCTACGCGCTCAGCACCAACGACGACCTGAAGCCCAAGTCGGCGACGGGCGCTTCGGACTGGGCCACCTCGCTGACCCGCCAACTGGAGTTCTACCGCTGGCTCCAGTCGAACGAGGGTGCCATCGCGGGCGGCGCGACCAACAGCTGGGCGGGCCGCTACGCGACACCTCCGGCCGGGACGCCGACCTTCTACGGCATGTACTACGACCAGCAGCCGGTCTACCACGACCCGCCGTCCAACCAGTGGTTCGGCTTCCAGGCGTGGTCCATGGAGCGGGTCGCCGAGTACTACCAGCAGACAGGGAACGCGAGCGCCAAGGCGGTCCTCGACAAGTGGGTCTCCTGGGCGCTGTCCAAGACCACGATCAACCCGGACGGCACCTACCAGATCCCCTCCACGCTCCAGTGGTCCGGCGCCCCGGACACCTGGAACGCGTCGAGTCCCGGCGCCAACAGCGGACTTCACGTCACCGTCGCCGACTACACGAATGACGTCGGGGTGGCCGCCGCGTACGCCAAGACCCTGTCGTACTACGCCGCCAAGTCCGGCAACACCCAGGCGAAGACGACGGCGAAGGCGCTCCTGGACGGCATGTGGAGCAACTACCAGGACGGCTTGGGCATAGCCGTCCCGGAGACCCGCGCCGACTACAACCGCTTCGACGACAGCGTGTACGTACCGAGCGGCTGGACCGGCACCATGCCGAACGGCGACGCGGTCAGCTCCTCCTCGACCTTCGCCTCGCTGCGGTCCTTCTACAAGAACGACCCGGCCTGGTCGAAGATCGAGAGCTATCTGGCGGGCGGCGCCGCGCCCTCCTTCACGTACCACCGGTTCTGGGCGCAGGCGGACATCGCCCTCGCCATGGGCTCGTACGCGGAGCTTCTCGAATAGTCCCCGCTGTGACTCCGGGTACGCGGCCCTGTCCCTGACGGCAGGGCCACCGGCCGGGCGGTCCCTCTCCCGCACTGAGGGCCGCCCGGCCATCACGCATTCCCCTTTTGCCCATCGCTTCCCCCTCGCGTCGCCCCCGCCCCTCCCCTCCCTCCCCCATCTCTCCCGGAGAGGACCCCCCGTGCGAAGAACCCGCATCCTCACGGCCGTGCTCGCCCTCGCCGCCGGACTACTGGCCGGCACCCCGCCCGCACTGGCCGCGAACTCCCCCGAGGCGACCGCCCCAGCTGTCGCGGCCGACACGTACACCTGGAAGAACGCCCGCATCGACGGCGGCGGCTTCGTCCCCGGCATCGTCTTCAACCGCTCGGAGAAGAATCTCGCCTATGCCCGCACGGACATCGGCGGCGCCTACCGCTGGGTCCAGTCGACGAAGAGCTGGACGCCGTTGCTCGACTCGGTCGGCTGGAACGACTGGGGCCACACCGGCGTCGTCAGTCTCGCCTCCGACTCCGTCGACCCGGACAAGGTGTACGCGGCGGTCGGCACGTACACCAACAGCTGGGACCCGACCGGCGGGGCCGTCCTGCGCTCCGCCGACCGGGGCGCGAGCTGGCGGAAGGCCGACCTGCCGTTCAAGCTGGGCGGGAACATGCCCGGACGCGGCATGGGCGAGCGGCTCGCGATCGACCCCAACAAGAACAGCGTGCTGTATCTCGGCGCGCCCAGCGGCAAGGGCCTGTGGCGGTCCACGGACTCCGGCGCGAGCTGGTCGCAGGTCACCGCCTTCCCCAACGTCGGCAACTACGTGCAGGACGCGACCGACACCAGGGGCTACGCCTCCGACAACCAAGGCATCGTCTGGGTCACCTTCGACGAGTCCACCGGCTCCGCGGGAAGCGCGACACGGACGATCTACGTGGGGGTCGCCGACAAGGACAACGCGGTCTACCGCTCGACGGACGGCGGTGCGACCTGGTCCAGGATCGCGGGTCAGCCCACCGGCTACCTCGCCCACAAGGGCGTCCTCGACGCGACGAACGGCTATCTGTATCTCGCCTACAGCGACAAGGGCGGCCCGTACGACGGCGGCAAGGGCCAGGTATGGCGGTACGCGACCCGGACCGGGACGTGGACCGACATCAGCCCCGTCGCGGAGGCCGACACCTACTACGGCTTCAGCGGGCTGAGCGTCGACCGGCAGCACCCCGGCACCGTGATGGCGACGGCGTACAGCTCCTGGTGGCCGGACACCCAGATCTTCCGGTCCACGGACAGCGGCGGCACCTGGACGAAGGCGTGGGACTACACGTCGTACCCGAACCGCTCGAACCGCTACACGATGGACGTCTCGTCCGTGCCCTGGCTGACCTTCGGCGCGAACCCCTCACCCCCCGAGCAGACCCCCAAACTCGGCTGGATGACGGAGGGGTTGGAGATCGACCCCTTCGACTCGGCCCGCATGATGTACGGGACGGGCGCGACGGTCTACGGCACCGAGGACCTCACCGACTGGGACAGCGGAGGCCAGTTCACCGTCAAGCCCATGGTCCAGGGCCTGGAGGAGACCGCCGTCAACGACCTCGCCTCGCCCCCGTCGGGTGCCCCGCTGCTCAGCGCGCTCGGTGACATCGGCGGCTTCCGGCACACGGATCTCGCCAAGGTCCCGTCGATGATGTACACCTCGCCGAACCTCACCACCACGACCAGCCTCGACTACGCCGAGGCCGACCCGAACACCGTGGTCCGCGTCGGCAACCTCGACTCCGGTCCGCACATCGGCTTCTCGACGGACAACGGCGCCAACTGGTTCGCGGGAAGCGACCCTTCGGGCGTCACCGGCGGCGGCACGGTCGCCGCGGCCTCGGACGGCAGCCGCTTCGTGTGGAGCCCGGCCGGCACCGGAGTGCAGTACAGCACCGGGTTCGGTACGTCGTGGTCCGCGTCCAGCGGTATCCCCTCCGGCGCGGTCGTCGAGTCGGACCGGGTCGACCCGAAGACCTTCTACGGCTTCAAGTCGGGCAAGTTCTACGTCAGTTCGGACGGCGGCGCGAGCTTCACGGCGACCTCGGCCGGCAACCTGCCCAGCGGGGCCAGCGTGCGCTTCAAGGCGCTGCCCGGCGGCAAGGGCGACGTGTGGCTCGCGGGCGGCGCGAGCGACGGCGCGTACGGACTGTGGCACTCGACGGACGGCGGCGCGAGCTTCACCAAGCTCTCGAACGTCGAGCAGGCCGACACCATCGGCTTCGGCAAGGCGGCGACCGGCGCCTCGTACCAGACGCTCTACACCAGCGCGAAGATCGGGGGCGTACGGGGGATCTTCCGCTCGACGGACAAGGGCGCGAGCTGGACGCGTATCAACGACGACGCCCACCAGTGGGGTTGGACGGGAGCGGCCATCACCGGGGACCCGCGGATCTACGGACGGGTGTACGTCGCGACGAACGGGCGCGGGATCGTCTACGGAGACAGCTCGGACACCGGGGGCGGGGGCGGCGGTACGGACCCGACGCCCCCGCCGACGGGGGCCTGCACGGTCACGTACAAGATCACCAATCAATGGTCGGGCGGTTTCCAGGCGGACGTGTCGCTGGCCAATACCGGCTCCGCCGCCTGGACCGGCTGGACACTGGGCTGGACGTTCCCGGACGGCCAGAAGATCACCCAGCTCTGGAACGCCGACCACACACAGTCGGGCGCCGCGGTCACGGCGAAGAACCTGACGTGGAACGCGAACGTGGCACCGGGTTCGACGGTGAGCTTCGGCTTCACGGGGAGCGGGACGGGGGCGAACACGAAACCGACGGCTTTCAAGCTGGGGGAGCAGAGCTGTGCGGTGAGTTGACGTTCCCGCCCCCCGCCTCCAGGGGCTCGTGTCCGACGGGCACGGGCCCCTGAGCGGGCGGGGGGCTTGTCGTCGTCCCGTCGGGGTCGGAGCCGTGGAACCAGGGAAGTCCGGAGAACGCTTCCGCCCCGCCGTCCGACACGGACCGGGGAGACACAGTCGGCTCGGGGCGAAAGGACCGTCGCGGCACGTCACGAGAAGACAGCATTGGAGCCCTTTGTCCCACCCGGAGTGATCACAACTACGTCACCACCTTCACCTCCTGCCCACACTCCCTTCACATGGCCCGATACCGTCACTCCACCACGAACCATCCCTGGGGGGACCATGTCGCACAACCAGCCGCCACCACCCTTCGGATACGGGCGACCGCCCGGGCCGCCCGAGCCCGTACCGCAGCCGGCCAGACCCCGCTGGGCGCGCAAGCGCTATGTGTTGCCCGCGCTCTTCCTCGCCTTCGCGGCCGGCGTCGGCAGCAGCGACAACGGCGGCACCGACAGCGGCCAGAAGAGCAACACCACGAAGGCCGCGGCCACCAAGGTGCGACCGGCCCCCACCGTCACCATCACGGCGACAGCGACAGCGACGGCGACCGCGACCGCGAAGCCGAAACCGGCGCCGACGGTGACAGCGACGAAGACGGTCAAGGTGAAGGTCACCGTCACCGCGAAGGCCGCCTCCGGCAGCGGCGGCGGCTCCGGTGGCGGCAGCGACGGCGGTGGTAGCAGCGGCGGCGGAACGAGCGTCAGCACCTGCTCGATCACCTCCAACGCGGGCAACTGCTATTCGGCGGGCCAGTACTGCCGCAACAGCGACCACGGCGCCAGCACGACCAACGCGAGCGGCGCCAGGATCACGTGCGCGTACCGGTCCGGCGGCTGGCGCTGGACGTACAGCTGACGGCGACGCCGTCACCTGCGGACTGCCCACCCGCACAGGGGGTCTGCCCGGTTCACCTCGGAAGAGGAATCACGCGGTTCACGGCGTGTACACCGTCGGCCGCGGCGCCGTCGCCATGCCGTTGCCGATGAAGAAGCTCGGGTGCGGGGGCTGGTTGTAGGCCGTGTTCTGCCAGGCCAGCCCTGTCCGGTACATCGTGTCGTGCAGCAGCGTCGTGATCTTCGCGCCGGTCGTGTACGGCGTCGAGTAGACGCGCAGGGTGGTGTTGTCGGTCGTCGGCCAGACGACCTCCTCGCGCCAGTCGCCCAGGATGTCGCCGGACAGGCTCGGGGTCGCCTTGGTGCCGTTGTCGGAGTGGACGGACGCGCCGGTCAGCAGGCGGGTGTCGGACGAGGTGCCGTACTTGTCGATGTGGGTGCTGTCGAGGAGTTCGCGGACGGTGTCGCCGTCCCACCAGGACAGGAAGTTGACGGAGGACGGTTCGCGGCCCTTCGTCGCGCCGGCCTCGTCGCGGATGTAGCTGTCGGAGGCGGACCAGACCTCGGCTCCGTCGTTGCCCGCCCAGATGTCACCGGCGACGCCGCGGCCGTTGTCGCAGCAGGCGTCGAGTTTCCAGACGACGGTGCCGTTCGCCGGGTTGATGTACAGCTCGGCGGGCTGGCCGCTCGCCTCCGAGACCTTGAAGTACTCCAGGCCCGCGTGGGAGGGGTCGAGGTCGCCGAGGTGTTGAGCGTCGCCGTGACCGGTCTTCGTCGTCCACAGGCCGTTGCCGTTGTCGTCGACCGCCATCGCGCCGTAGACGATCTCGTCCTTGCCGTCGCCGTCGACATCCCCGACGGAGAGGCTGTGCGAGCCCTGACCGTCGTACCCCTTGCCGCTGTTGGTCGAGGAGTTGGTGTCGAAGGTCCAGCGCCGGGTGAACGCGCCGCCCCGCCAGTCCCAGGCCGCGAGGACCGTGCGGGTGTAGTAGCCGCGGGCCGTGATCAGGGACGGCCGGGCGCCGTCCAGATAGGCCGTTCCGGCGAGGAAGCGGTCGACGCGGTTGCCGTAGGAGTCGCCCCAGGAGGAGACCGTGCCGCGCGCCGGGACGTAGTCCACGGTGCCCATGGCGGCTCCCGTCCGGCCGTTGAACATGGTCAGGTACTCGGGCCCGGACAGCACGTATCCGCCGGAGTTGCGGTAGTCGGCGGAGGAACTGCCGATGACCGTGCCCCGGCCGTCCGTCGTCCCGTCCGCCGTCTTCAGGGCGACCTCGGCCTCGCCGTCGCCGTCGTAGTCGTACACCTGGAACTGGGTGTAGTGGGCGCCCGAGCGGATGTTCCGGCCCAGGTCGACGCGCCACAGGCGGGTGCCGTCGAGTCTGACGCCGTCGATGATCGTGTTGCCGGTGTAGCCGGACTGGGAGTTGTCCTTGGCGTTGGTCGGCTGCCACTTGAGGACGAAGTCGAGCGCGCCGTCGCCGTCGAGATCGCCCACGGAGGCGTCATTGGCCTCGTAGGTGTACGCGACACCGTCGGGGGTGGTGCCGCCGGCGGGCGGGGTGATGGGGACGTCCTTGTAGCCGGTTCGGAACTGGATGGCGTGCACCGAGTCGCCCTGCTCCACACCGTTCACGATCGCGCGGACCGTGTAGTCGGCCTGCGCGGGCCCACCCGAGTGGAAATAGTTCGTCGAACCGCTGATCGGGGCGGAGTTGACCAAGGTACCGGCGCGGTAGACGTTGAACGAGACGTCGTTCGGGTCGGTGCCCAGCCAGCGCCAGCTGACCAGGTTGCCGCTGTCGGTGTGGACGCTGACGACGCCCCGGTCGAGGGCTTCGACCTGCCTCGCCGTGGCGGCCTGGGCCGGTCCGGCGCCGAGGGCGGTGAGTCCGGCGGCGACGAGGGCGGCGGCCGCCATGGCCGAGCCGATCACGCGTCCGCGGTGCTGCCGTTGCGGGTGCTGCACGATGGATACCTCCTGAGAGGACGGACTGCTTCTGCCCCTCAGTCGCCGCCGCCCGCACGGGAGTTGCCGCGATTCAGCAAGCGCTCTCTACGCGTATCGGCGGGCCAGCTCGGCGACGGTGGCGGCGATTCGGGCACGCAGTTCGGGCGGCTCCAGGACCTCGATCGCCGTCCCGATGCGCAGGAAGTCGTCGTGGGCCTGGTCCACGGATTCGACGGGAACGGTGGCCCGCGTCCAACCGTCCCTCTCCGTACGGCCGTTGGCTGCCACCGCCTCACCCACGGGCCCGCTCAGACGGGTTCCGGGCGCGATCCGCACGACCGCCTCCGCACGGTGCAGCCGTTCGTGGAAGTCCCGCTGGTAGGCGGTCCAGTACGCCGCCAGGTCGAAGCCCTCGGGCCGGGTGAACTCCTCTCCGGAGAGGGCGAGTTCGAGGATCTGGTCCACCCTGTACGTGCGCGGGCCCGGGCCGGCGACGACGTACCAGCGGCCCGCCTTCAGGACGAGGCCGTACGGCTCCAGGCGGCGCTCCACGTCGGTGGGTTCGCGCCAGCGGCGGTAGCGGACGTGCAGGACGCGGCCGTTCCAGACGGCGTCGGCGACGGCGGGGAGATACGGGGTCGCGTCGGCGTCCGCGTACCAGCCCGGCGCGTCGAGGTGGAAGCGTCCGCTGACCCGGTCGGCGTGCTCGCGCAGTTCGCGCGGGAGGGCGGCGCGCACCTTCAGCTGGGCCGCGGCGAGCACCGCGCCGAGACCGAGTTCGGCGGCGGGTCCGGGGACCCCGGCGAGGAAGAGGGCCTCGGCCTCCTCGGTGGTGAGGCCGGTGAGGCGGGTGCGGTAGCCGTCGAGCAGCCGGTAGCCGCCCGCGTGACCCGCGTCGCCGTACAGCGGGACACCGGCCGCGCTCAGCGCCTCGATGTCCCGGTACACCGTCCGCACCGACACCTCCAGCTCCCCGGCGAGCTGGGCGGCGGTCAGTCTGCCGCGGGTCTGCAGCAGCAGAAGGATCGAGACGAGACGGCTGGACTTCACTGACACATGGTGTCAGTGAAGCGGGCCTAGCGTCCTGCCATGGCTTCAACGACCTCCACCAGTTCCACGGCGTCGACCGGCTCCGTGGCCGCTGCGGCCCCCGTGACATCGGCGGCCTCCGCGCCGTCCGTGGCTGCCGCGCCCTCCACCGCTTCCCCATCGTCCGCATCGTCCCCAGCCTCGGTGGCCTCGGTGGCCTTCAAGGAGAAGTTCCTGACCGTTCCACCGCCCATCGAGGTGGCGGGGCGGCGGATCAAGCGCTACCACGTCACCGCGGACCCGGCCGGGATCGAGCCCGAGGTCGAGCGGGCGGCGTACGCCATGCTGCCGCGGCTGCTCCCCGAACCGGACGGCACCCCGCCCGCCACCTTCGTCGTCCTGCACCGGGGCGGTGACGACGGCGCCTACCTCAACGCCTACAGCTGGGTGTGGGACAACGTCCTGCACTTCCGGGGCGCCGCCGCGGGCCAGCCGGTGCTGGGCTGCCCCGACCGGGACCCGGCGCACTTCATCACCCCGGACCTCCCGTGGATCGGCTGCGTCTGGGAGCTGCCGCCGATCCTGCACGAGCGGGACGCCTGGGTACGACACCTGCTCGCCTCCGAAGTGCCTGACCTGGAGGCCTACTTGGCCGACTCGCTGCCCGAAGGAACCACAGGAGACCGCACATGAGCAACGCCCGGGACGACGACGCCGTCCACCGCGACTTCGACTTCCTCCAGGGTGACTGGGACGTCGTCAACCGTCGCCGTACCGATTTCCTCGACGCGGAGAGCGACTGGGAGGAGTTCCCGGCCGTCAGCCGCTGCTGGAACCTGTTCGGCGGGGCGGCGAACATCGACGAGCTGGACGTGCCCGGCCAGGGATGGAAGGGGCTGACGCTGCGCCTCTTCGACGTGGAGGCCGGGCGGTGGTCGCTGAACTGGTCGTCCAGCCGCAGCGGAAAGCTGTTCCCGCCGGTCCTCGGGCGGTTCGGGCCGGACGGGCGCGGCGAGTTCCACGGCGTCGACACCCATGACGGGAAGGACGTGCGGGTGCGGTTCGTGTGGTCGGGGATCTCCGGGACCACGGCTCGCTGGGAGCAGGCGTTCTCCCTGGACGACGGGAGCACCTGGCTGACCAACTGGACCATGGAGTTCACGCGGAGGAAGGCCGTCTGACGGCCGTCCGGCCAGGCGCCGGGCCGGTGTCAGGCCTCGCGGAACACCCGCAGGGTGGACTCGGGACCTGGCGCGGGACGTCCGGGTTCGGCGACGTCGTCGCCGAACGAGGCTCCCGCGAAGGGGAGTTGACGGCAGCCGGCACGGCGCCGGCGGCCGTGGCGGCGGCGCCGTGGCTCGCCGACCCGCAGGGCGACGTGCTCGTCCGCTCCCTTGTCGCCGACCCGCAGGGCGTCGTGCTCGTCCGCTTCCTCGTCGCCGTCCCGTGCGGAGGTCAGCGTGCCCCGTGCCCCGGCGCGAGTTCCTCCACCCTGCGGGCGAGATCGAAGTCGAGCGCGGTGACGGCGCCGCCGACACTGTGCGTGTTCACGGTGAGGGAGATCGTGTTGTAGCCGAGGGTGAGGTCGGAGTGGTGGCCGAGCTCCTCCTGCACCTGGGCGATGTGCACGACCATCGCGGTCGCCGCGAAGTGCGAGCCGAGCCGGTAGGTACGGGCGAGCCGGTCACCTTCGAGCGACCAGCCGGGCAGCTCCGCCAACCCCTCCTCGATCTCCTTCTGCGCCAGCGGTTCGACGGCCATGGACGTGATCCCTTCGTACGGCGGGTGAGCCCTTCGCCCAGCGTGCCACAGCCGTCCCCGGTCGGCAGGGCACGCGCGGCGCGGCTCACCCGTCCCCGCGATCACCGCCGTACGCACTCCGACGCGAAGTCGTCCGCCAGGATCGTGATCGTGGAACGGCCCTCGATCCGTTCCAGCCACTCCTGCGGGAGTCCGTGGTCGCCGTGCCGGGCGCCGAGGAGGTTGCCGCAGATCGCGCCGGTGGAGTCGCTGTCGCCGGAGTGGTTCACGGAGAGGAGCAGAGCGTCGGTCACCCGGGGAGCGGCGAGGGCGCAGTAGACGGCGATGGCCAGGGCCTCCTCGGCGATCCAGCCGGCGCCGAGGGACTCGACCTTCTCGGCGGCCGGATCTCCTTCGGAGGCGAGGTCGAGGGCACGGTTCAGGGCGGCCGTGGTCTCCTCGTGCCCCGGATGGCGGGCGAGCAGCCGCAGCGTGCGCAGGACGGCGCCCTCCAGGGAGTCCCCGGAGACGAGGTGGGTGACGATCGCGGCGAGGGCGCCGGAGGCGTAGTACCCGGTGGGGTGGCCGTGGGTCATCTGGGAGCAGCGGGCGGCGATGCCGAACACGGTCTCGGCCGGGGCGCGGGTGAGCCCGAAGGGCGCCGAGCGCATGACCGCGCCGCACCCCTTGGAGTCCGGATTGACGGGTCCGGGCGGCCCGAGCTCGCTCGCCGGGTCGGGAAAGTGCTCCCGCTGGAGCCCGGAGAGGCAGGCGTTGCCGGGCGCCCGGCGGGCGTACAGCCAGCTCTGCGCGGCGAGTCCGCCGTGGACGTCCGGGCCGGGGCCGGGCTCGGTCTGGGTCTCCAGCCACCGTCCGTACGCCCATCGCACGAGCCGTGACCAGCCGCCCCCGATGCCCTTGAGCCGCTCGCGTGTGTGCGCCTGCTGGACGCCCTCCACCGTGAACAGGGTCATCTGGGTGTCGTCGCTGATCCGGCCCACCACCCCGTCGGCGTCGGGGACCGGTCCGGTCACCCCGCGCGGTCCGTGGGCGGCGCGGATCCGTTCCAGGGAGTCGAACTCGACGGGGTAGCCGAGGGCGTCCCCGAGCGCGCCGCCCAGCAGACAGCCGCGTACGCGTGCCCGGTAGAGTGCCTCGGCCTCCCAGGACAGGCTCCACAGGTCGTTCACGTGCCACTCCTCGGCTACGGTCGTCAGATGAGCATTGTCCCGTCCCGTCCCGCCGCCGTCTCAAGTGCCCCTGCCGGGAAGGGTCTCGGGCCGTTGCTGCGGGGCTGGCGGGAGCAGCGGCGGGTGAGTCAGCTGGAGCTGGCCCTGCGGGCGGGCTCCTCGGCCCGTCACATCAGCTTCATCGAGACGGGCCGCTCCCGCCCCAGCGAGGAGATGGTGCTGCGGCTGGCCGAGCACCTCGACGTGCCGGTGCGGGAGCGCAACGCCCTGCTCCTCGCGGCCGGTTACGCCCCGCACTATCCGGAGACCCCGCTGGACGACCCCTCGATGGAGGCGCTGCGCGAGGGCATGGAGCGGCTGATCCAGGGCTACGAGCCCTGTCCGGCGCTGGTGGTCGACGCGACGTACGACGTCCTCGCCGCGAACCGTGGTGTCGCCATGCTGCTGGACGGTGTCCCGGACCGGCTCCTCGCGCCGCCGCTGAACGCGATGCGGCTGACCCTGCACCCGGAGGGCCTGGCGCCGCGCATCCGCAATCTGCGCGCGTGGCGGGACCATCTGCTCGCCCAGATGGACCGGCAGATCGCGCTGCGCCGTTCGGAGCCGCTGCGCGCGCTGTACGAGGAGGTGGCGGCGTATCCGGTACCGGACCGGGACGCGGCCGAGTCCGCCGGCCCCGTCCCCTACTTCGCGCTCCCGATGCGGATCGAGCACGACGGGCGTGTGCTGTCGTTCGTCTCGTCCATCTCGACGTTCAACACGCCGATGGACGTGACGGTCGCCGAGCTGGCCATCGAGACGTTCCTCCCGGCGGACCCGGCGACGGCCAAGTACCTTCATTCACTTCACTCGTGAGCTTGTGTCACATGGTGTGCCGGTGATCCGGCGGCGGACACCTGAACATCATTCCGGCGTTCCGAACCCCAAATCGGCCTGCGTGTAAATGTGTTGAGGTCAACCCCTGAGGGTTCTCCACGAACATGGCACACTGCACGCATACTTCGGCCCGTGGGGAGGCGTGGCGTGAGTGAGCGGCGACCGGCGCCCACGGTGGGGCAGGTGGTTCTCGGGCGGCGGCTGCAGGAGCTGCGCGAGGCCGCGGGCCTGAAGCGGGAGGAGGCGGCCCGTGTCCTGCGCGTCGCCCCGGCGACCGTCCGGCGGATGGAGATGGCCGAGGTCGCCCTCAAGATTCCTTACGTGCAGGTGCTGTTGACGACCTACGGCGTGGCCGACGACGAGACCGCCGTCTTCGTGTCGCTCGCCGAGGAGGCGAACCAGCCGGGCTGGTGGCAGCGGTACCACGACGTGCTGCCGGACTGGTTCAGCATGCACGTCAGCCTTGAGGGCGCCGCCGAGATGATCCGCTCGTACGAGCCGCACTTCGTGCCCGGGCTGCTGCAGACCGAGGAGTACGCGCGGTGTGTGCTGGAGGCCGGGACGGTCGGGCAGACGGGCCCCGAGGCCATCGAGCGGCATGTCGCGCTGCGTATGAAGCGGCAGGGTCTGCTCACGCGCGCGAGCCCTCCCCACCTCTGGGTGATCATGGACGAGACGGCGTTGCTGCGTCCGGTGAGCATCCGGGGTGAGGTCATGCGGGACCAGATGGACCGGCTCCTCGAATGGGTCGAGCTCGATCACGTCACGCTCCAGGTCGCGGAGTTCGCGAACGGCCCGCACCCGGGGACGTACACGTCCTTCGCGCTGTTCCGCTTCGCCGAGCCGGAGCTGCCGGACATCGTCTACAGCGAGTACGTGACGGGCGCCCTCTACCTCGACGCGCGCGAGGAGGTGGCCCTGCACCTGGAGGTGCTGGACCACATGTCGGCGCACGCCGCCTCCGCCCAGCGCACCAAGGAGATCCTCCGGGAGTTCCGCGAGCGCTATTGAGCACGCCGCCAGGACCGGACATTCCCGCGACGACGATCGCCGCACCGGACACCCGATGACGACCGAGGAGCAGACGCATGACCGGATCCGACGCCGCGCCCACCAGGATCGACACCAGCCGGCCCCATCCGGCCCGTGTCTACGACTGGTGGCTGGGCGGCAAGGACAACTACCCGGTGGACGAGGAGCTGGCCCGCAGGATCCTCGCCGCGGACCCGACCGCCGTGCGCGGGGCGCGCGCCAACCGCCGCTTCATGCACCGCGCGACGCGGGCCGCCGCGCAGTCCGGGATCCGTCAGTTCCTGGACATCGGTACGGGCATCCCCACCCAGCCCAACCTGCACCAGGTGGCCCAGCAGGTCGCTCCGGACGCCAGGATCGTGTACGCGGACAACGATCCGATCGTGCTGCGGCACGCGGAGGCACTGCTGCACGGGTCCGTCGAGGGCAGCACCGACTACGTCCACGCCGATGTCCGCGACCCCGAGACGATCCTGCGGCTGGCCGGCGAGTGCCTGGACCTCAAGCAGCCCGTCGCCCTGTCGCTGGTCGCGCTCACCCACTATCTGGACACCGACGGCGACGACGTCTACGGCCTGCTGGAGCGGTACGTCGACGCGCTCGTCCCCGGCAGCCACCTCGTGCTGTCGCAGGTCACCGCCGACATCAGCCCCGAGGGTGTCGAGAAGGCCGCCGAGCTGTTCCGGCGCAGCGGCACCCCGTTCTTCCCGCGCGGGCGGGAGGAGTTCTCCCGGTTCTTCGACGGTCTGGAGCTTCTCGACCCGGGGGTCGTCCCGGTCGTCGACTGGCGGCCCGAGGCGGAGGACCTCGCCGCCGCGAAGGAGGGCGTCGCGCCCTTGTACGCCGGTGTCGCCCGCAAGAGCTGACCGTTCCCGAGCGGGCCGAGCGGACCCCGGAGTCGTGCGCGGGGACCGAGCAGGCCCGTTCCGGGCCGGCCGGTCCCCGCGGGCGGCCCGGCTCCCGTCCGCGGATGGGCGATCCAGCGGCGCCGGCGGCGCCCGTGACCCCCGCTCCTAGGGGGTGTCCTTCGTGTTCCGGTCGCGGTCCTCGTCGACGATCTCCGCGTCCACCACGCCCTCGTCCTGGTCCGGGGTGTGCTCGGTGGGCGGCTGGTCCTCCGGGGAGGTCTGCTGCTGGGCCCGGGCGTACATGGCCTGGCCCATCTGCTGGCTGACGGTGGCCAGTTTCTCGATGGCGCCGCGCAGGGCGGCGGTGTCGGTGGAGGAGTCCGCCAGGAGCTGCTTCAGTTCGTCGGCCGCGGAAGCGACCTCGGTCTTCGTGTCGGCGGGGATGCGCTCGTCGTTCTCGCCGACGAACTTCTCCGTCTGGTAGACGAGTTGCTCGCCGTGGTTGCGGGTCTCCGCGGCCTCGCGGCGGCGCCGGTCCTCCTCGGCGTACTGCTCGGCCTCGCGCATCATGCGGTCGATGTCGTTCTTGGGCAGCGCCGAGCCGCCGGTCACGGTCATCTTCTGCTCGCGCCCGGTGGCCAGATCCTTCGCCGAGACGTGCATGATCCCGTTGGCGTCGATGTCGAAGGCGACCTCGATCTGCGGGACCCCGCGCGGCGCGGGCGGCAGCCCCGTGAGGTCGAAGACGCCGAGCTTCTTGTTGTACGCGGCGATCTCGCGCTCGCCCTGGTAGACCTGGATGCCGACCGAGGGCTGGTTGTCGGCGGCCGTCGTGAAGATCTCCGAACGCCGGGTCGGGATCGTGGTGTTGCGGTCGATGAGCGTGGTCATGATGCCGCCCTTGGTCTCGATGCCGAGGGACAGCGGGGTGACGTCGAGGAGCAGTACGTCCTTCACGTCCCCCCGGATCACACCGGCCTGGAGTCCGGCGCCTACGGCCACGACCTCGTCCGGGTTGACGCCCTTGTGCGGTTCCTTGCCGGTGAGTTCCTTCACCAGGTCGGTGACCGCGGGCATCCGGGTGGACCCGCCGACCAGGATGACGTGGTCGACGGCGGACAGCTTCACTCCGGCGTCCTTGACGGCCTGGTGGAAGGGAGACTTGCAGCGGTCGAGCAAGTCGGCGGTCAGCTCCTGGAACTGAGCGCGCGTCAATTTCTCGTCGAGGTGCAGCGGGCCTTCGGCGGTGGCGGTGATGTAGGGCAGGTTGACGTTGGTCTCGGTGGCCGAGGACAGCTCGACCTTGGCCTTCTCGGCACCCTCGCGCAGGCGTTGCAGCGCCATCTTGTCGTGGCCGAGGTCGATGCCGTGCGAGGCCTTGAAGCGCTGCGCCAGGTGCTCGACGATCCGCTGGTCCCAGTCGTCGCCGCCGAGCCGGGTGTCACCGTTGGTCGCCTTGACCTCGATGACGCCGTCGCCGATCTCCAGGAGCGAGACGTCGAAGGTGCCGCCGCCCAGGTCGAAGACGAGGACGGTCTGCTCCTCGCCGCGGTCGAGCCCGTACGCCAGGGCTGCGGCCGTCGGTTCGTTGATGATCCGCAGGACTTTCAGGCCCGCGATCTCGCCCGCTTCCTTGGTGGCCTGGCGCTGCGCGTCGTCGAAGTAGGCGGGCACGGTGATCACGGCGTCCGTGACGTCCTCGCCGAGATAGGCCTCGGCGTCCCGCTTCAGTTTCTGCAGCACCCGGGCGGACAGCTCCTGCGCGCGGTAGCGGGTGCCGTCGATGCTGCCCGTCTCCGGAAAACGCCAGGTCACATCGCCCATGTAGCGCTTCACGGACCGCGCGGTGCGCTCCACGTTCGTCACGGCCTGCCGCTTGGCCACCTCGCCGACCAGCACCTCGCCGTTCTTGGCGAAGGCCACCACCGAGGGCGTGGTGCGCGCCCCTTCGGCATTGGCGACGACCGTCGCCTCACCGCCCTCGAGGACGGCCACCACCGAGTTCGTCGTACCGAGATCGATTCCGACCGCACGTGCCATGTCCGTCCCCTTCCGCCAGGGCTCTGCCCGCCTCCAGCACAAGACGCGCGTTCCCGCTTGTCAATGGCGCGGGTGGCGGGGCGGGGGCGGACGCGTGGCCGGGCGGGGCGGACGCGCCGATGCCGCGCCCCCGGGGGAGGGCGCGGCATCGGCGTACGAACGTCAGGCGAGCTTCGCCGACAGGGTGATCGTCGTGCCGGTCAGGGCCTGGCTGACCGGGCAGTTCTTCTTGGCGTCCTCGGCCGCCGCGACGAAGCCGTCGTTGTCGAGGCCCGGCACCGTGCCCTCGACCGTGAGGTGGATGCCGGTGATGCCCTCGCCGGGCTGGAAGGTGACATCGGCGTTGGTGAGGAGCTTGGTGGGCGGGGTGCCGGCACCCGCGAGGGCGTGCGACAGCGCCATGGAGAAGCAGCTGGAGTGGGCGGCCGCGATCAGCTCCTCGGGGCTGGTCTTGCCGTTCGCGTCCTGGGCCCGCGACGCCCACGTCACCGGCTGCTGGCCGATGCCGGAGGAGTCGAAGGTGACGACGCCGTTGCCCTCGAGCAGGTTGCCTTCCCACACAGTGTGTGCGGTGCGCGTGGTTGCCACGATGATTCCTTTCGGGTGTGGTCCCGTTGCCGGGGTCCGTGTCTCCCATCCGATCACACCTGGGCCCGGTGCACCCAACCCTCCGGGGGCGACCTGCCGGGTCATGTCCGGGATTTCCCCGACGAGGCCCGGAAAGAGGCCTGCTGACGGACCGTCGCCGGGGCTCACCGCACCCGGAAGACCGGTCCGCGCGCGGTGAACGGGAGCCGTGCGTCCTGCGGGATCAGATAGGCGTGCTCGCGCCGCACCCGCAGCACGTCGCAGTATCCGTCCGTGATCACCAGGACGGGCGCGCCCGGCGGGAAGTCGTCGGCGCGGTGCAGCAGGTCGATGCCCGGCTGCAGCACGGTGCCGCCGCGCCCGCGCACCCGTACGCGTCCGGCGATCTCGGTGACCTGCAGATAGCCCGCGTCGTGCGGCGCGGCGTCGCAGAAGACGACCCGGGCCGCGGGTACGTCCCTGGCCTCGGCGTAGGAGGCAATGGCGCCCAGGGCCTTGCCGAGCAGGGTGCGGTCCATGGAGCCGGAAGTGTCGAGCACGACGCCGAAGGTGCAGCGGGCGATCTCCTCGGGCGGGAACCAGCGCCCCGCGCGCGGGATGTCGGGGGTGGCCGCCTGCCGGCGCGACGGACGCGCGTACGACCGCAGGGGTTCGGGACGGGGCACGAACTCGTCGAACCAGCGGGCCAATCGGGCGTCCCAGGGCAGCGGCGGCTGGCTGAGCGCGCGGATCTCCTCGACGAGGCCGCCGGGCAGGAAGCCGCGCTCCTGCCGCTGGTGCAGGTCGAGGCCCCGGGCCAGGCCGCGGCGGTAGAACTCGTCGAGGTCGACGTAGTCGCGCGGCGAGCCGAGCGGGCCGCCGAGGATGTCGCCCGCTCCCTTGCCCCGCAGCGTCGCGAGGCGGCGCATCCGGCGCAGATCGCCCGCGATCCGGTCGTACACCTCCTCGGCCGACAGGTCCTTCAGTTCCGGGTCGTACAGCAGCCCCTCGGGCATGGTGCCGATCTGCATCTCGCACAGCCAGCCGTTGATCACATAGTCGGCGGCGATGTTGAAGAGGTACGGGTCCCGGGCGCCGCAGCGGTCGCCGTGGCGCAGGGCGGCGTGCAGCATCTCGTGGGCGAGGACGAACCGCCATTCCTCGTCGCTGAAGGCGCGCAGCGGGTTGATGTAGATCTCGGCCGCCCCGGTGTCGACGGCGGCGACGGAGATGTCGTGGGCGCGGGCCAGTTCGGCGTCGGCGACGAGGGTGATGCCGGCCGCGACGCCGCCGAGCAGCGGGTAGGAGGAGACGAACCAGCTCAGCGCCCGCTCCCAGGGCTGGAGCAGGGTGGGCCCTCCGCGCATGGACGCGCGCCGGCCGCCCGCCATGTCCATCGCGGTGGCCATGGTGCGGGTCAGGGCGTGCGCGAAGGCCACCTGCCAGTCGGGCGGCGTGCCGCCGTTCCAGGTCCTCCAGGGCACCAGCAGCTGGTCCGGGGCGCCGCCCGCCGTACCGCAGTGCTCGTACAGGGGCGGGATGCCGTCGCGGCGCCAGCTCGCGGCGAGCCGCTCCTCGTCGCCGTCGGGGTAGGCGTCCGGGAGGTTCTCCGGGGTCAGGCCCACCGGGAAGCCGAGCAGGAAGCGGTTCACGACCACGCAGCGCGCGGCGAGGTCGAAGGGGTCCGGCTGCTCGCGCTCCCCGACCGCGGCCGGGACATGGCCGAAGCCCAGGTGGATGACGGCGTGCGCCACGGCCCAGGCCCAGGCCGCCGGTTCGGCGCGGCGGGTGGGGTCGACGTGCAGGACCCCGTCGGAGTCGACCGCGACCAGTCCGTTGCGGGGAGCGCCCGCGCACTTCTCCTGCCGGCAGACGCTGAAGCCGATCGCGGCCAGCGCCCGGTTCGCCCGCACCAGCCGCATCCCCTCGGCGAACGCCTCGGCGGCGGGGTCGGGTCCGGCCTTGGCGTCGGTCTTGCGGGCACGGCTCATCGCGCGGCCCCGGTGGCCGGGCCGACCGCCGCCTCCGGGGGCATGTCCCTGAGCACGGTCACCGGCGCGCCTCCACCAGGCGCGGCATGTCCCGGGCCGCCTCCACCAGGAACCACGCGGGCAGGACGGGATTTCCGTCGGCGTCGGACGCGATGACGCTCTGGGCGACCTCGACGGAGATCTCGGCGAGCTGCACGAGGAGGGACTTGGCGCGGTACGCGGTCTGGCGCGCGGTCGCCGAGAGGTGCTCCTTGCTCGCGGGCAGCTCCTTGAGGAGCCGGCCGCGGAAGGACTCCGCGAGGTAGTAGAGGAGGTCGCGGTCCTCCATGCGGGAGGGCCAGCGGGCGTCGCCCTTGATGATGGCCTCGATGCCGAACCGGCTGCGCACGATCTTGACGTACCCGCAGAAGGCGACCGCGTGCGCGGGCGTCAGCGTGCCGTGGGCGATCACCTTCAGGGTGTCCTCGTCGACCGCCGGCCCGAAGGAGCCCAGCGCGTCGGAGAGCATGTGCCAGGAGCGCGGCGTGGAGAACGGCTCCTCCGTCTTCGGCGGCTTGGACCACAGGTGGTCGGGCCGGTCGGTGAGGTGGTCCAGCACCCAGGGGTGGATGCCGTTCGCGGCCGCCCAGGCGAGCCAGTCCTTCGGGGAGGCCTCCAGGTGGACGTGCGTGAGGCGGTTGACCAGCGCGGAGGCGATCGGGCGGGCCAGCGCGTTGTCCGTGGCACGGTTGCCCGCGCCGATCACGATGGAGCCCTTGGGCAGTTCGTAGTTGCCGATCCGGCGGTCCAGGATCAGCGAGTAGAAGGCCTTCTGCACATCGGGGGTCGCCGCGTTCAGCTCGTCCAGGAACAGGCAGTACGGCTCGTCCCGGGCGATCGCCTCCGGCGGGCAGAAGACGGACCGGCCGTCGCGGATCTGCGGCACGCCGATCAGGTCCTCCGGCGCCAGCTGTGTACCCAGCAGGCTCACACACTCCAGCCCGAGCGATTCGGCGAACTCCCTGACGAGGGAGGACTTCCCGATGCCGGGAGCGCCCCAGAGGAAGACCGGCCGCACGGTGGCGAGACCGAGCAGCAGCTCCGGAATACGGGCAGGGGTGACGGTGGCGGCTGCCTGCACAGGCGAGCTCCTTGGGCGTGTTCGAGAGGGGGCGCGCAGGGGCGCGGCGTCCGATGCGCACAGTGTGGGCCCGCTGGTTCGTTCACCGCAGCCCATTTTCCGGCGCACGCGCTGCCGCCGTACCGCCGCGACCTTCGGTACGGACAGCCCACGGGCTCGCCCGGGCGGCACGCCCGGCTCCTCATACTCCCGCCGGGCACGCCGAGTTCCCTCATATTCCCGCCGGACGCCGGGTTCCCTCATCCCCCGCCGGGTACGCCGAGTTCCCTCGTCCCCCCGCCGAACGCGCCGAGTTCCCTCATCCCTCAGCCGGGCACGCCGAGTCCATGCGCGACCGTGCCCGAGCGGTGGGCGGGTCGAGCCGGGTCCGGGCTCAGGCGGCGCGCTCGTCCGGGACGGTCCCCAGCGGTATCTGGGGACCGTCGCACTCGCGCAGCCAGCGCCGTAGTACGTCGTGCACCCGCTCGGCGCCGACGAGTTCGGTGGCCTCGCCGACGGGTGCGGACAGGGCCGCCGGGGAGAGCAGGAAGGGCCGCCCCTGGGCGCCGCCGAGCCCGCCGTGCGAGCCGATCTGCTCCTCGAAGGCGAGGACTTCGCCGTCGTCCGGGTCGTACCAGGAGTTGACCATGATGTCGGCCGTGTGCGGGAAGGAGTGCGTCCGCCGCACGGCGTCGGCGGCGCCGGGGCCGAAGTCGGCCAGGGGGCCCGGGTGTTCGTCGTCGAGGCGGTCCACCGGCGCCTCGGCGCCGTGCGCGCCGAGCACGAGGCCGCCGTGCTCCTCGCTGCGGACCAGCAGGAAGCCGACGCCGGGGTGGTTGGCGAGCGTGGACAGCAGCGCGGGGTGGCGGCGGTCGATCTCCTCCCGGCTCATCCGGTGCGGCACGTCGGGGAACGAGACGAGACCGAGGTTGCCGGAGGCGAGGACGATGGGCTCGGAGCGGCGCCCCGACGGCCGGCGCCGCTCCTCGCGCTCCTCGACGGGCCTGCGCAGCGCGGCTCGTACGGCGGTCCGCGCCTCGGCACCGCTGTGGGTGCGCTGTGCCTTGCGGGGCACGGGCAGCCCGCAGCCGGCCCGGACCAGATTGCCGAGGCTGAGTCCGTAGCGGGTCAGGAAGGTCTCGCCCGGGCTCTGGCCGTGGTCGGAGAGCACGACGATCCGGTACGGCCGCGGGGCGTGCTCGGCGACCTTCTCGATCAGCGCGAGCGACCGGTCGAGCCGCTCCAGGATCTTCTCGGCGTCCCGGCTCCGCGGCCCGGAGTGGTGGGCCACTTCGTCGTACGCCACCAGGTCCGCGTAGACCGCGTTGCGCCCGGCGAGCATGTCGCCGATCACCGCGGCGACCACGACGTCCCGCTCGACGACGGTCGCGAAGGCGCGGACGAACGGGTAGAGCCCGCCGCGCTTGACGCGGGGCCGTCGCTGCTTGAGGCGGGCCGCGGTGGACTGGCCCATCTCCCTGAAGACCTCGGCGGTGAACGACATCGCCGTGCGCACGGCGTTGGCGGGATCGGAGAAGTACGCGAAGTAGCCGGCCCGCGAGCGGTTGTCCCGCCCCCTTCTCGCGGCCACGGACAGCACGAGGGCGAGCTCGTCGGCACCGCCGCTGAAGAGGTTGCCGCGGCTCGCGCCGTCGGCGGTGAGCAGTCCCCCGTCACCGGTGCGCCCGACGGCCCGGCGCTGGAGTTCGGCGGCGCTGGTCGGCCGGTTGCAGACCATGACCTCCTGAGTGTCCTTCTCGTACCACCGGAAGGCCGGGACGTCGTGGTTGCTGCCGTGCAGGATGCCCAGCTGGCTGGCGCCGGTCTGGCTGGACCAGTCCGTGCGCCACGCGATGAGCCGGTGGGTGGGACGGGTTCCGTCCAGCCATCGGGCCGCGGTCGGCATCAGCCCCTTGCCGATCGCCTCCCGCAGCACGTCGTGCCCGACGCCGTCGAGCTGGAGGAAGACGGCAGCGGGGGTCGAGGGCCCGGGCCGCCCCTCGGCGCGCCTGCGGCGCCGGTCGGCGAGCCGGTAGAGCCGGCGCCGGTACGCGTCGTCGTCCCGTACCGCGAGGGCGCCGCCGGTGGCCGAGGCGACGGCGGACATCACCGCGGCCACGACCACGGCGGTCTCGGGGGCGGCCTCACCGTGCCCGGAGGGGTTGAGCCGCAGGGCGAGGAGCAGCAGCGAGCCGTTGAGGAAGAAGACGAGCAGGGCGAGCACGTAGGCGGGGACCAGCAGCAGCGCCCGGACGAGCAGGGGCCACACCAGCGACGACAGGAGGCCGAAGACGCCCGCGCCGGCCGCCGCGGTGACCGCGATCCGCGTCGCGCTGTCCCCGGTGTCCGACTGCAGCTGGAAATCGGGCAGCGCACCGGCGAGGACGAGCATCGTGACGGTGGACACGGCCCACACCGTGATGCTCCGACCCACCGCGCTGGCGACCCGTCGCCAACGTCCTCCGTCCACGCCCAGCCCACCTCACGTCCCGGCCCGCCCGGTCCGCGCGGCCTGCTCCCACCCTGTCACAACGGCCGGACAGGCCAGGATGTCCCCGTAGGTCGCGTGGAAGTCCGCCGGGAACCCCTCACGGAGTCCCGGGGCGAGAGGTCAACGGCCGTCGTATCCGGCCGTCGGCATCGACAGCCGGCGGTGGACCCGAGCCTTCATCTGGGCGTCGTACGACGGTTCGGCACTGCCCACTGTCTCGACGCGCACACCGCGGCGCACGCACTCGGCGGTGAACTCCTCGACCGAGGCGAGGGCGCGCTCCAGCACCCGGCGGCTGGGCGCGACGAACAGATCCACGAGGCCGGCCTCGACGTCCGCCCACAGGCTGCGGTGGTCAGGGCGCAGACCACGTACGAGGAGTTCCCGGGTCACCACATAGCCGCGCTCGGCGGCCCAGCGGGCACACATCGCGTGCTGGCTGCGGGAGTCGACGAGGAAGGGGTCCTCGTCGAGTTCCTCCAGGGGGGTCAGGCTCGCGATCGCCATGACGCGGAGCGACGGGGGGCGCGGCGCCTGGCCGCTCCGCTCGTGCGAGCGCTTGAGGGCGTGCGTGCCGGAGGCAGCGCGTGCGTCTCCCATGGCGTCCCCCTCACCTCCGGGTTTCGCCGCCGACCCTACTCCTGCCCGTAGGCTCGGGGGGAGTCGCGCGAAGGAGGCAAAGAGGTGCCGGTGGAGATCACCTGGTGGGGGCACGCCACCTGCACGCTGGAGGACTCCGGGACACGCGTGCTCACCGATCCGCTCTTCGCGCGCCGGCTCGCGCATCTGCGGCGCAGGCGCGGGGCGCCGCCCCCTCCCCCGGCGGCGGTCGCCGACGTGGCGCTCGTCTCCCATCTGCACGCCGACCATCTGCACCTGCCGTCGCTGGCGAAGCTGGCTCCGGGCACCCGGGTGCTGGTGCCGCGGGGCGCCGCGCGCTCGGTCCCCGGGCTGCGGCGGCTGGATCATCTGCGGCTCACCGAGGTCGCGCCCGGCGATCGCACCCGGGTCGGTGACCTGGTCGTACGCACGGTGTCGGCACGCCACGACGGACGGCGGCTACCGGTCGGACCGCACCGCTCCCCCGCCGTGGGGTACGTGGTGGAGGGCGAGGCGCGGACGTACTTCGCCGGGGACACGGGGCTGTTCGCGTCGATGGCCGAGGAGGTCGGTGCGGTCGACGTGGCCCTGCTGCCGGTGGGCGGCTGGGGGCCGTATCTCGGGGAGGGGCATCTCGACGCGGGACGTGCCGCCGAGGCGCTGGCCGCGTTGCTGCCGCGCAGCGCTGTGCCGGTGCACTACGGCACGTTCTGGCCCATCGGGATGGATGCCGTGCGCCCCCATGAATTCCATGCGCCGGGTGCGGAGTTCGTGCGCCTGGCGGCCGAGCGTGCGCCCCGGGTGACGGTGCACCTGCTGGAGCACGGCGAGAGTGTGCGTCCGGAGGCCGCTCGGTGATGGCCTGGCCCGCCGCGGGAGCGGTGGCTCCCTCTCTCCTGTCGGCCAAGGGCACCGCCCCGGCGTTGTTCCTGTCCGCCACGGCCACGACCGTGCCGCCGGAGTCCACCCAGCAGGCGATCGGGTATCCGTCCCTGTTCCTGCTGGTGCTGATCGGCGCGCTGGTACCGGTGGTGCCGACGGGCGCGCTGGTGAGTTCGGCGGCGGTGGTGGCTTTCCACCAGGCGGCGCCCCTCGCGCTGCTGATGGTGTTCCTGGTGTCCTCGGTGGCGGCTTTCATCGGCGACATGTCGCTCTACTGGCTCGGCCGGCGCGGCATGGGCTCCAAGAACGGATCGCGCTGGCTGGAGGCGATCCGGGTGCGTGCCCCCGAGGACCGGCTCGCCCGGGCCCAGGAGAAGCTCGCCGACCACGGCATCGCCGTCCTCGTCCTGTCCCGTCTCGTGCCGGCGGGCCGCATCCCGGTGATGCTGGCCTGTCTGATGGCGAAGATGCCGCTGCGTACCTTCGCCCGCGGGGACGTTCCGGCGTGTCTCGCGTGGGCGGCCACCTACCAGGTCATCGGCATCCTCGGCGGCTCCCTCTTCAGTGAGCCGTGGGAGGGCGTGGTGGCGGCGGTGGCGCTGACCCTCGCGATCAGCGCGGCGCCGAGTGTGTGGCGCAGGATCCGCCGGACGACACCCTCGTAGGGACGCGGTCGCCTCACCCGGCTCATGGGCGCGACGGCTCCGCCTCAGGGGGCCCGACGACGGCTCCTCCTCAGGGGACGCCGCGGGGGGGGGGGGGGGGGGGACGCGACGACGGCTCCGCCACAGGGGACGGGCCCCGGCCGGCCCCCCGCGGCGCGCGCGCCCGCCGCCCCCGCCGCCGGCGCCCCGCCCCCCGCCGCCCGCCCGCCCCCCCCGCCACGCGACGACGGCTCCGCCTCAGGGGACGGGACGCCGCGCCGCGAAGGGACGCGATGCCCGCGCCGCGAAAGGACCGGACGCCCGCGCCGCAAGGGGACGGGGACGGGATGCCCACGCCCGCGAGGAGACGCGGTCACTCCAGTACCCGCGAAGCCCCCACCGCCAGATCCCACAGGTCCTCCCGTGCCAGGCCCGCCCGCTCCCAGGCGGCCCGCACCCGCCGCAGGGGCTCGAGGACCGGTTCCGCCGAGAGCACGAACGTGCCCCAGTGCATCGGCGCCATCCGCCGCGCGTTCAGGTCGACGGTCGCCCGCACCGCCTCTTCCGGGTCGCAGTGCACATCGCTCAGCCACCACCGGGGGTCGTACGCGCCGATCGGCAGGAGGGCGAGGTCGATCCCCGGGTGGCGCTGCCCGATGCGGGAGAACCAGTGGCCGTACCCCGTGTCGCCCGCGAAGTACACGCGCTGCCCCTCGGGCGCCGTGAGGACCCAGCCACCCCACAGGGTGCGGCAGGTGTCGGTGAGGCTGCGCTTGGACCAGTGGTGGGCGGGTACGAAGTCGAAGCGGACGCCGTCCAGTTCGGCCGCCTCCCACCAGTCCAGCTCGGTGACCCGGGTGAACCGGCGCCGCCTGAACCAGCGTCCGAGTCCCGCGGGCACGAACACCGGTGTGTCGCGCGGAAGTCGGCGCAGGGTCGGTGCGTCCAGATGGTCGTAGTGGTTGTGGCTGATGACGACCGCGTCGACACGCGGCAGCGTGCTCCAGGCCACGCCGACCGGGGTGATCCGGGCCGGGGTGCCGATGATCCTGCGGGACCAGACCGGATCGGTGAGGACGGTGAGCCCGCCGATCCCGATCACCCAACTCGCGTGCCCCGCCCAGGAGACGGCGACGGTGCGGGCGTCCACGCGGGGCAGCGGTCCCGGCTCGAAGGGCAGCAGCGGGATGTCGGCGAGCCCCTCGTCGCCGGGCCGCAGGGCGCCCTCGCGGGCGAACCGCGCGAAGGCCCGCAGCCCCGGCAGGGGCGCGGTAAGCCGGTCGACGAAGGACCGGGGCCAGCTACGCCGCTCGCCGAGCGGGCGGGGCTCGGCGAGGGGAGGAGGCGGAAGGACGGCGGGAGGAGGCGGAAGGACGGTGGGGTGTCCCGGTGCCGGGGCGGGCGGGGGCGCGGGATCGTCGGTGTCCTGTGTCGTCGTGCTCCCGGTCGACTCGGACTGCTGCGTCATCGAGGAGACTCCCATCGCTGAGCGTCGTCGCGGAGATCGTCGAAGACCGACCCCAACCGGGTCAACGCGCCGTGTACATGCGGCAGTTCCAGTGGCGCCGGGGAGGCGAGGGATTCCTCCCGCTCCTCGTCCGTGGAGCCGAGCAGCGGCCCGGTGCCGAGGCGGACGCGGAGCGCGGCGAGGTCGTCGCCGAACCGGTGTCCGCCCGGCGCGGGCATGCCGAGCCGGGCGGAGAGGAAGTCCTCCAGGTCCTGGGCGTCGCCGACGCCGTGCGCGCCGAGGGCGGTACGGAGCGGGCCGAGGTCGACGTACAGGTGTCTCCCGATCTGCGGGGGCCGCGCGACGGCACCGGAGCCGGTCACCGCGCGGTGGGCGGCTTCGGCCACCCGCGCGTGCAGGCGTACGGCGGCGGTGAGCCGCCCGGTGATCCCGGCGGGCTCGCCGAGCGCGTACGCGGCGGCCGCGGCGACCGGTTCGGCGACGCGCGCGCCGAGCACGGTGAGGACATCGAGGACTCGGGAGCGCAGAAGGGCACCCGACTCGTTGCCGGGGAAGCGGGCGACGGCGGCCGGCCAGCCCTGCGGCAGGAAGGGGCCCGCGAGGTCCGTGATCACGGTGACGTCGTCGGGAAGCATCTCGGCGGGGCTGAGCAGCACGGTGTCGTGCGGCCGGTGCAGGGTGTCGCGCCAGGTCTCGTCGCTGACGATGTGCAGACCCTCGCCCGCGGCGGCCTCCACGGTCTCGTGCACCACCTCGGGCGGTGCGACGGTGGCGGTGGGGTCGTCGGCCACGGACAGCAGGAGCAGACGCGGGTCGCCGCCCTCCGCCCGGACTCTGCGGACGGTCTCCAGAAGGGCGTACGGATCGGGGACGCCGCCGCACTCCGCGGGCGTCGCCACATGGAACACGGATCTGCCCAGCAGGCGTGCCTGAGGCCCCCACCACGCGGCGCACGGACGGGGCACGAGGACGTCGCCGCCGAGCGCTCCGGTCAGGGCCAGCAGCAGCGCGGGGGCTCCGGGGGCGGCCACCACCCGGTCGGCCGCGGCGGACAGTCCGCGCCGGGTCCAGTAGCCGCGGGCGGCGTCGAGGAGCGCGGGGCCGCCGCCGAAGAGCTCGGCGTCGGAGCGGTCCGCCGCGGCGGCCAGTACGGAGCGGAGTTCCGGCAGGACGGGCAGGCCCTGGTCGGGCAGCGGCGGCCCGTACCGGACCGGTCCGTGGCCTTCCGGGGCCGTCCGCCGCATACCTGCCTCCGCACCGTGCGTACTGCCGTGCCCTGTTCCGGAGCCTGCCTGTCCGTACGGTTCCGGGTACTTCCGTGCCCTCGTACAGCTCACCTCGCGCGGCTGACCCTCCCGCGCCGTCGGCCTCTCAGTACCCAGAGGCATACCGTCCCATAAGTGCTCTCAGAGTGCTCCGGGAAGTGCTCCGGGGATCGCGACCGTCACGTCGTCATCCGTCGCACTCTCGTCCTCCGTCGCACTCTCGATCGTCACGGTGCCGCCCCGCCGCTCTACCCGTGCCGTTGGCGGAGCCGGAGGACGGCCGCGCCCACGGCCCCGGCGATCAGCACACCACCGGCGACCAGAGCCGGCACGGAATCGGTGAAGACACCGCCCTCACCGGCTTCCACACCGCGCTGGACGGCGGGCGGATGCTCGCCGGTACCGGCGTCCGTGCCGGCGTCCGTGCCGGCGTCGGTGCCGGTCCCGCTGTCGGTGCCGTGCGTCGCCGTGGCGCCCCGGGCCACGGCGTACGAGGCGGTCCACTGTTTCCCGTGGCCTCCCGGCGGCGCGGGACAGACGCCTTCCACGTCCCATCGCGACGCGCCACCGGCATCCTGGGTGAGCTTGTCCGGGCCCACCGTGCCAGGACCGACCGTCTCCGGGCCCACCGTGTCGGGGCCCACCGTGTCCGGGCCCACCGTGTCGGGGCCCACCTCATTCGGACCGACAGTGTCCGGACCCAAGTCGTCCGGGCCCACCGTCTCCGGCCCCACGGCATCGGGGGCCATCGGATCGGGAACTCCGGGGTCGGGAACTCCGGGATCGGGGACCACCGGATCGGGGACGACCGGCTCTCCGGCCGGCGGAGCCTGTGCAGCGGCGTCGGGCGCGAGCGTGTCCGGGCTCCCGGGTGCCGGGCTCGCCGCTCCCCCGCGGACGGTGCCGGGATTCTTGGCGTCGGAGGAAGCCGCCGTGCCGGGGCCCGTGTCGTCGGAACCGCGCCCCGCGTCGGACCCCGTCCCCGCGGAGTCGCCGGCCGTGCCGGGAGCTTCGCCCGACACGCCCGACGGGATGCGGGCCGTGCCGCGATAGGCGGCGGCACCCGCGGCGCTCGCGTCGGCGCCCTCGACGCGATGCAGCTGGACCTTGCCGTTCTCGAAGCCCTGGGAACTGGCGTCGATGACGTCGGGCAGGGTTCCCCCGATCGCGTCACAGGTGACCGTGATGGTGAGGGTGCCGCCGGGTTCGACGGAGCCCGGACTGACCTCCGCCGCCGGATCCGCCGACACTGCCGACGCGGCGGCGCCCAGGGCTGCGCCGGCCAGGGCGGTGGCGTACAGGACTCGGGCGGTACGGCGCATGAGCGGGGCTCCTTCGGCGGGCTGCGGTCCGAGAGCCACGGCCGTCGTGTCCCTCGGGCCCATCAGAGCCCGCCGGGCCGCCGGGCGCGAACGGCCGGGCACCATTCGCGGGAAACAGGGGCCCGAGCGGGTGACATCGCCGGCGGGGCGGCGGCCGATCCCCGGGGACGGCATCCGGCGCCTCCCTCGGTACGAGGTCCACGGCCCAGCCCGTACGACACCCACCGCCCGTTCCGTACGACACCCACCGCTCAGCCCGTACGACACCCCCTGCTCACCAGGTACGACGGCCACCACTCAGCCCGTACGACACCCACCGCTCACCAGGTACGACGACCACCGTGGCCGGGCACATACGACAGCTGCCGCCGCCGGTCCGCTGGATACCACGGCGGCTCTTCCCTCCCCCTCCCGCTCCCCTCATGCGGTCGGCGGGACCAACTCCCGCTCCAGTCCTTGTCCCCGCTTGTCCACGACGGCCGCGGCGACGTCGGACAGCTTGCGGTTGGTGCCCTGGGAGATCCGGCGCAGGACCGCGAAGGCCCGGTCCGCGTCGCACCCCAGGGCGTGCATCACCATGCCGCACGCCTGGTCGATGACGGGCCGGGAGCGCAGCGCGGCGCCCAACTGGCCGAGTTCGGTGAGCGCGGCGCGGTAGGAGCGGTCGCGGACCAGGCAGGTCGCCGCATGGTCGCCGAGCACGCGGGCGGCTCCGTGCGAGACCCCTTCGAGCGCGCCGGGCCGGAAGCTGTAGAGGCTGAGCGTGACGGTCAGCCCGGCGCGGCGAAAGGGAATGGTCACGCTGGAGCGCACGCCCGCGTCGAGGGCCATGGCCCGGTACCCGGGCCAGCGCTCCTCGGCCAGCAGGTCCGCCGAGTCGACGGGTTCACCGCGTTCCAGGGCGGCCGGGATCGGCCCGTCGCCGGAGCGCAGTTGCACCGAGACGAGTCCGGCGAGGTCGGGGTGGGTCACCGCGGCGGGCTGTTCGGTGCCGCCCCGGGACACCACGCTGCTCGCGCCGCAGCAGTCGGTGACGCAGCGCGTGGCCTGTTCGGCGAGTTCCGAGAGCCTTCTCCCGGGGAGGGCCGACTCGGGTGACTCCGTTCCCAGATGGCCGAGTTGATCGGTTTCCGGCATGGCTGACTCCTCCTCCCTCCCCCGCCTTCCCGCCCATCCGCACCGAAAACGAGCGCTCTCGCCCGGGCCGGAACGGAATGCCCCCACCTGCGCCGGAACACGTCCTGCGGTGTGCACCCCCGCCAGCCCTGGCACACCTCGGCCGGGTTACGTTCATCGCATGGCGCTGACGGACGAATTCGGTGAAGAACTCGCGGATTTCGTGCGCCGCGTCTCGGAGTTGAAGGCGGCGCGTTCCGTGCCCGCCCGGGAACTGCCGACGGTCCTCGATGCGGCGATTTTCGAACTCGACCATGTCGCCGAGCAGTTGTGGCCCGCGTTCCAGCGGATGTCCGCGGCCGGTCCCTCCGGGATCGACTCCGTGGACCGGCAGGAGCAGCAGCTCCTGAAGGCGCTCTTCCAGCGGGTGCCGGTGCCGGTCGTGCTGGTGGACCGCGAGACCGTGGTGCGCCGGATGAACTTCGCGGCCACCTCGTTCACCGGTCTCCGGGCCGGTTACGCCACCGGCCGGCCGCTGACCGGGTTCCTGGCGCACGCCGACCGGGCCGCGTTCCGCTCGCAGGCGGCGGCGGTGGCCCGCGGCGAGGGCGACCGCGGGCTCACCGTGCGTCTCCAGCAGGAGCCGTCGGTGCCCGTGCGGGCGACACTCACCGCGCTGCGGCCCAGCGGGGAGCCGCGGACCGCCGTACTGGTGGTGCTCCAGCCGGTGGACGAGGGAAGCCCGTCGGATTCCCCGGGGCACTCGGGGGACTCGGGAGACCCGGGGCCAGGTACACCGGGGCGGGCGGCGCCGAGTCTCTCCGCGACCACCCGGCACGTGGAGCTGATGGACCTGGTGGACGCCATGACCACGGCGCTGCTCGGCCGTCCGGACGGGGACCGTTCAGCGGTGCTGGACCGGGCGGCAGGGGTGCTGCACGGGCGGTTCGCGGACTGGGTGGTGGCCGACGCCGGTGCCGGACCGGGGCGGCTGTCCCGTACGGCCGTGCTCGGGCCGCCCGGGTGCGGCGAGGAGGTGGCGGCCGTGGCCGCGCAGGATCCCGCCGCGTGCCCCCTCGTCGCCGAGGCGGTACGCGGCGGGTCCACGGTTCTGCGGGTACGTCCGGACGACCCGGACGCCTTCGGACACGACGCCTCGGGCGCCCCGGTCCTCGTCCGCGCCGACGTGACGTCCGTGCTGTGTGTGCCACTGCCCGGCGCATCCGGTTCCGTACGCGGGGTGGTGACGCTGTTCAGGAGCGGCGGCCGGCTCGCCTTCTCGATGGCCGAGGCGCAGGCGATGGACTTGATGTCCCGTCATATCGCCCTGAGGCTCGCGTGGTCGGACTGATCCGACGGGCGTCCGGGTGACCACCCGGTCGGGCCGATCGGCCGTCCCTCAGGCCGCGTCGCGCATGATCTGGTCGCGCAGCCGGGTGCAGCAGCGGCTGATGAGGCGGGAGACGTGCATCTGGGAGATGCCCAGCTCGTCGGCGATCCGGCTCTGGGTCATGTCACTGAAGAACCGCATGTAGAGAATGGCGCGTTCCCGCTCGGGCAGTGCTTGGAGCCGGGGCTTGACGGCCTCGCGGTCGATGACGGTGTCGAGGGCCGGATCGGGCGAACCGAGGGCGTCGCTGAGGGAGTATCCGTCGTCGCTGCCCGGCAGTTCGGCGTCCAGGGAGAGCGCGGTGAAGCTCTCCAGCGCCTCAAGGCCCGCGAGGACGTCCTCCTCGCTCATCCGGGCGTGCTCCGCGATCTCGGCGACGGTGGGCCGGCGGCCCGGAATGGTCTGCGACAGGTCCTGGCTCGCGAACCGGACCCGGTTGCGCAGGTCCTGGACCCGGCGCGGCACGTGCAGGGTCCACATGTGGTCACGGAAGTGGCGCTTGATCTCGCCGGTGATCGTCGGCACCGCGTAGCTCTCGAAGGCGTTGCCGAGCTCGGGGTCGTAGCGGTCGACGGCCTTGACCAGACCGAGCGCCGCGACCTGACGAAGATCCTCGGAGCTCTCGCCGCGGTTGCGGAACCGCCCCGCGAGCCGTTCGGCCATCGGCAGCCAGGACTCGACGATCTCCTCACGGAGTGCGTCGCGCTGCTGGCCCGGGGGGAGCGTGGCGAGCCTGCGGAATGCCTCCACGGTGTCGGGGGCGTCGTCGTGCGGATGGTGCGTCGCGCTCGCTTGAGTTCGCATGGTGCGTCGCAACTCCCTTGATGGTGCCTGGTGATGGACAGTCATCGTGGGAGCGCACCCGAGCGTCGGACGGGTACACCCGTGGCGCGGAGCGCCGCTCCCACGGACGTGCCTCCTGTCCGAAGCACTGCAACTGCGTCTGCCCCGCGCCCTGCGGGACAAACACCACCCGATTCCCCCGGTTCTTCCTGAAGGGACCGCCCTGGGGCGTGCGCGCGCAGCTTGGCCGGAGACACCGGTGACGTCACCGGCGCGGGCCGTCACCGAGGACGGCAGACGGCTCACGGCTCACGGAAGGTGCGCGGTCGGCCGCGCGCGCCGCGTTCGCCGACGGCCGGCAGGAGTGGGCTCGGCGCGCCGAGCCGGGCGGCGCGTGCCCTCAGGGGCGCCGTCCGACCAGGCAGAGCAGCTTCGTCTGGACGTCGGCGCCGGGCGGCGGTTCCTCCGGGGCCGCGAAGAGCCCGCTCTTCTCCAGCTCCGCCGCGTGCGGGGTGACCTCGCGCACCGCGAAGGTCAGCAGGTCGGCGGGGAGTTGTTCGTCTGCGCCGATGGCACGCGACAGGTCCCACGTGTGGACGGCGAGGTCGGTGACCAGCTGCGCGCAGTAGTCGGCCGCCTGCATGTCGCCGAACGACAGATGGACCGTGCGGTCGAGCGCGCCCGGCTCCGCGAACACGGCGCGGGAGGCGTCGGACACGGTGTCCCAGGCGGCGACCGGGTCGGGGCCGAGGAGGTCGCCCGCCAGGGCGCCGCCGACCGAGTCGACGGTGTCGCCGTCCCGGACCAGCGCGGGCACCCACGCCTGCTCGGAGACGAGATGGCCGACCAGGTCGCGCACGCTCCAGGCGGTGCACGGCGTGGGGGCGTCCCACTGGTCGTCGCGGACGGCGTGGACGCGGCGGCCGAAGAGGTCCAGGGCCTCCGCCTGCCGGGTCAGGATCGGATTCGGCTCGGCCGGATGCGGATCCGTCATGCCGGCGGCACCCCCGCGGGTCCGCGGTCCCGGGCCCCGTCGCGGGTACGGCCCGCCGAGACGGGCCGGCGCGGGTGACGGCGCAGATACTCGCCCTCCAGCTGGGCCATGCGCACGTTGTGGGTGTGCAGCGCGTCGTTCGAACCGTGCAGCAGCGTGTCGTGGCGGGTGCGGTGGATGGCCTCCAGCTCTTTCATCAGCTGCTGGTCGTCCAGCCGGTCCGGGTCGACTCCGGTCATGGTGCTACCCCGCTCGTCGTGGCCGTCGGTGCGGTCCGGGCACCCGCCCGGGCAAGCCCTGCGCCGACCGGCGTCCGTGGGAGCCATGGATTGAGACCTACTCCCACCACTCTACGAACATCCGGGGTGCCGGGCCTCCCCGGGACGCCCGGGATGCCGGGGTGGCCCGGGGTGCCTGGGGAAGCTCGGGAG
>NZ_JBHWVI010000059.1:0-41035 GCF_042737005.1 Streptomyces sp. NPDC060027 | reverse complement strand
GCGTTACGATCACGAACGTGACGTGCCCTTCTCCGTGGGCGACCGGATCGCCCGCGGACAGCGGTGTGGTGCGTGTGATGGATCCGATGCGTGACGGTCGCGCCGGGCGAAGTACTCCGAGGGGAGCCGTTCGTGACCACGGCAAGGGACTTGTTCATCGTCACGATGGACAAGGAGCCGGACCGTTCTGTGGGGCAGGGCGACCTGTCGCTCGCCCTCGCCGGAGCCGAGGTGATCGATCTCCTCGCCGACGAGGTCCTCAGGCTGGACGGCGACCGGATGGTGCCGACGCGGCAGCCGACGACGGACGACCGTCTTCTGGGTGAGGCGGCGTCCGCGGTCGTGCGGCAGATCCCGTTCGAGCGGGTCGAGGACTGGCTGTGGCGCAGGGGCCGAGACCTGTCGGCGGCCTATCAGGCCGACCTAGAACAGGCGGGCCAGCTCATCCGGCAGCGGCGTGGCCGGCTGCCCTTCGGCGGCAACCGTATGGAGTTGGTGGACTCACCTGCCCGCAGTCGCGCGATGCACCGCTGGGCGGCGGACGAGCCCGTCCTCGCCGCCCTCGCCGCGGTCGTCGGGATTCCCGCCGAGCAGACCGAGGACACCCCGGCCGTCGACGACGAGGCGGTCACGACCGTCCTGGTCGCCGTGCACGACGCGGTGATGGAGCTGGAAGCCGTCCGCCAGCGCCGGGCCATCGAGAACGCGGCGTTCGCCAACATCTGGCGGGGCGCCTGAGGGAACCCGCGCGAGGGACGGGCCCGGACCGTACGCGGTGATCACCCGGACGACTCGCGGGCCCGCTCCTCGCTCTCGCGTGCCGCCTGGAGGGTGTCGACGCGTGGCGCGCGCCGGGGCAGCAGCGAGTCGGTGACGCGCTGAAGGGTCTTCGTCAGGGGGTGCTTGTCCGGTCCCGGGGCGGAGCCCCGTACGGCGGACGCCGCGTCGCGGTACTCGGCCATGTCGGCGAGCGCCGCGTGGGCGAGTTCGGTCGCCTCGCGGTACAGGTCGCGTGACTTGGTCATGGCGTCGAGGGCTTCGGAGTACGAGGCCACCAGGGCGCGCGCGTGGGCGAGTTCCTCTTCGAGGGTCAGCAGACGCCAGTCCTGCCGGAGCGCGGTGAGGGCCGCCGCCGCCTCGTCGGGCAGCGGCCAGGGCAGTGCCGCGAACTGGACGACCTTGTCCAGGAGTTCCGTCGGTTCGGAGCCGTCGAGGAAGACGCTGCGGACCCTGAAGGCCTGCTCGTCGTACCCGATGCGGGCGGGGGTGCCGGACAGGATGACGGCTCCGCCGCGTGGCACGGACGTCCCGAGGTCGCCGAGCGCCCAGTTGACCGCGTGGAACTGCTCGGGCGTGGCCCGGTGTTCCACGACGCGGTGCCGCAGTGCGGGCGGCAGCAGGCGGGTCAGCGGGAGGCGCCCTTCGGGTTCGGGGGTCATCGCCTCGTGCACGACGACGTTGATGCTCCAGCTGTGCCGTGCGATGTCCTTGACCATACGGCGCAGCGCGGCGTCGTCCTTGGGGAGCGGATTGACGTCCTGGAGCCGCAGCCCGGCCACGCCGTCACGGTCCCAGGAGATGTCGCTCTTCTCCGGCCAGAACATGGTGGCGGGGGAGGGCCACGAGAGGTCCCAGGGCCGTTCCGCCTCCGCCGCCAGCGTCCAGCGCCGCTCGGCGTCCACCTGGTCACGCACGTCGGTGACGAGCCGCGCCCGCACCGTGACGTCGTCGTCGACGAGCCAGCGCGCCTCGAAGACGTGACTGCCCGGCGTCGAGGTGTTCTCGGGCTCCAGGAAGCCCTGGATCGTTTCGCTGTTCTTCAGTTCCCGCAGGTGCTCCCGGAGCACCTGCTGCGGGGCGGGGCCGGTATGGCGTCCGGCGGCCAGCCAGACTGTTTCCGGGGCGGTGGGACGGTCTGTGGAGGACTTCGGCATGAGTCACTTTGCTGGTGGGGTGCGGTGTGCTCTCCCAGTATGGTCGCCTTGGGCCACGAGCCGGGAGGCGAGGCCCCCCGGGATCACGGACCTCCGCCATCGAGTGACTATGGGCATTTCGTTGACGGTCGGGTCGATCGGGGGCATCGCGAGGGATGCGGCTGGTGCGCCGATGGCCGGGACGGTCCGGAATGCCGGGTTTCCCCACGCGCGTGTCGCGGCCGTGAACAGGGGCGCGCCACCGGCCGGGTGACGGCGCGGACCTGCGAGGACGCGGAGTGGATCGGGCCGGCCGGGACCTCCGGTACGGCGTGGGCGCCGGTAGGGTTGCGGTCGGAGAAGGGGCGGACGCGGATGCGGCAGCGGGTGACCATGAGCGATGTGGCGCGGGCCGCGGGTGTCTCGTCCGCGACCGTCTCGTACGTTCTGAGCGGCAAGCGGCCCGTCACCGAGGAAACGCGCAAGTCGGTCGAATCGGCCATCGAGCGTCTCGGGTTCAGTCTCAACCCCGTCGCCCGCAGCCTTCGTACGGGCAAGTCCACGATGGTCGCCCTCGTCGTGCCCGACATCTCCAACCCGTTCTACGCGCTCCTCGCGCGTTCGATCCAGGACGAGCTGCGCGGCCGGGGCTACCACGTGCTGGTGAGCAGTACGGGGGCGCGGCGGGACGAGGAGGAGGCGCTGCTGCGCGAGGCGGTGCAACAGCGGTTCGCCGGTGTGGTGATGACGCCGTTCCGGCTGGCCACCGACGCCTTCGACGTGCTGCGGAGTGCGGCGATCCCGGCGGTGGTGAGCGCGGACGTCTCGTTCGGCGACGTCGATCTGGTGACTCCCGACGCCGACGCCGCGGTCCGCGAGGCGCTGGCGCATGTGGCGGCCACCGGCCGTCGGCGCATCGGCGTGATCGCCGGGCCGCAGGATGCCGCGGGCGGCGATCCACGGCTGGAACGGGTCCGGAAGCACGCGGCCGAGGCGGGGCTGCGCGTCGCGCGGGAGCACATCGTCCACGGCGAGCACACGCGCGAGGCGGGAGCGGAGGGCTTCGAGCGCCTGATGCGCTCCGGGCGCCGGCCCGAAGCGGTGCTGTGCGGCAACGACATCACGGCTGTCGGCGCGATGGACACGGCCGAGCGTCTCGGGCTCGACATCCCCGGCGACGTGTCTCTGGTGGGGCACGACGACATCGAGTTCGCCTCGCTGGTCCGGCCGCGCCTGACGACCATCCGCTACCCGGCGCGCGAAGTCGGCCGCGTCGCGGCCGGGCTCCTCCTGGAGCAGATCGACGGCCGGACGCGGCGGAGGACCGTGCGGGTCGCCGCGGACTTCGTGGCGCGGGCTTCCGTCTGATCTCGGACTGACGTCGCTCCCGTTCCGCCGTCCGTCGGGGGACGCCGTTCCGGAACCCTTTTTCCGTCTCCGCTCTTTGCCGGATCGATGTCGAGGGACCGTAGCGTAATCGATTACGTTGCGCGAGACTGGGCGGCGGGCGAACGCCTGACAGGGGTGGGCGGCCGCGTGAACCGTCAGGACATCTAGGGCATTTGGCATGAAAGAGTCGTGATGTCGGTTTGGGCTGCCTGTAAACACGATCCATCAGCGACTGTTGGCTTTTGGTCATCACTGTTGCAAAATTCGACACCAGTCATGGCGACGGTCCGGCCCGCTTCGGACCGCTCGGTGGCCCGCCCGAAGTGGTGGCGTCGACGGCTCGTGAGAGGCCGCTCCGCCCCTGCCCGTCACCCGTGGGGGGTCGTGAGACCCAGTATCGACCCTTCCTCTGGGCTGCCCAAAACCCCTCTGCGGTACTCGATATGGACGCTGACCTGTGCCCTGGAGGCCGTCGGCGCCCGTGGTGGTGGTCCCTGTGTACGGCCGGCCCCTCGATGTGGCTGGCGTCGCCCCGTGTCGTGTCGGTCACGTTTCGGGTACGTGAGACGTGAGGTCTTGACGTCACGGCGACATCCGGCTGTCATTACGCCCACGTTGTTCGGTCGAGTTGGTTTCTGATCGATTTCCGGCCTCCCCGCCGTCCATCGCTGACCGAACCCTGCCTTCAGGAGCCGTCATGCACCTTCCCCTCTCGGGTCTGTCCGCCCCGACGCCCAGCCGCCGCACCCTGCTTCGCGGAATCGGCGGCGCGGCCGCGCTCGGCGCGGGCATACCCCTGCTGAGCGCCTGCGGCGGCAGTGGCAGCGCCGCGGACCCCAAGACGGTCACCCTCGGCTCCAACGCGTCCGACGCCGTGCCGAAGAAGGCCTTCGTCGACATCTACGCGGCGTTCAAGAAGCAGAACGGCATCGCGGTCGATGTCAACACCAAGGACCACAACACCTTCCAGGAGCAGATCAACTCCTACCTCCAGGGCACGCCCGACGACGTGTTCAACTGGTTCGCGGGCTACCGCATGCAGTTCTTCGCGGCCAAGAAGCTCGCCACCCCGATCGACGACGTGTGGAAGACGATCGGCGGCAACTTCCCCGACGCGATGAAGGCGCTCAGCAAGGGCGAGGACGGCAAGTACTACTTCGTGCCGCTCTACACGTACCCCTGGGCGCTCTTCTACCGGAAGAGCGTCTTCCAGCAGCACGGCTACGAAGTCCCCACCACCTGGTCCCAGTTCATCGCTCTGTGCAAGCAGATGAAGAAGGACAAGCTGGTCCCGATCGCCTTCGGCGACAAGGACGCCTGGCCCGCCCTCGGCACCTTCGACCAGATCAACTTCCGTACCAACGGCTACGACTTCCACGTCGAGCTGATGGCGGGCAAGGCGTCCTGGACCGACGCCAAGGTGCGCGCGGCCTTCGACAACTGGGCCGAGATCCTTCCCTACCACCAGGACGGCGCCGTCGGCCGCACCTGGCAGGACGCGGCGCAGACCCTGGCGTCGAAGAAGGCCGGCATGTATCTGCTGGGCACCTTCGTGGGACAGCAGTTCACCGACGAGGCCGACCGCGAGGACCTCGACTTCTTCGCCTTCCCGGAGATCGACCCCTCGTACGGTCAGGACACCGTCGAGGCCCCCACCGACGGCTTCATGCTCTCCAAGGCCCCGAAGAACCACTCCGGAGCCGTCAAGCTCCTGGAGTACCTCGGCAGTCCGGCCGCCGAGCAGATCTACCTCAAGTCCGACCCGAACGTCGTCGCCGCCTCCACCAAGGCCGACACCTCCTCGTACAGCGCCCTGCAGAAGAAGGCGTACGAGATGATCAGCGGCGCCAAGCACCTCACCCAGTTCATGGACCGCGACAGCCGGCCCGACTTCACCTCGACGGTGATGCAGCCCGCGCTGCAGAAGTTCATCCGCGACCCCAAGGGCATCGACGGTCTCCTGTCGTCCATCGAGCGCCAGAAGAAGACGATCTTCGCCTCCTCATGAGCACCGAGACCACGACCACGAATCCGGAGGCGGCCGTCGTGCCGCCTCCGGGCCCCGCATCGGTCGACAGCCATGTGCCGCACGGGCACAAGCGCCTGTTGACCCGGCGTGACCGGATCACGCTCGGTCTGATGGCGGGCCTGCCCACCATCCTGCACATCGCGCTCGTCTGGGTCACCGCGCTCGCCTCGATCGCGCTGGCCTTCACCACCTGGGACGGCATCGGCTTCGACGCCATCCAATGGGTCGGGCTCCAGAACTTCCGTGAACTCTTCACCCAGAACCCGCAGTTCTGGCCCGCCGTCCAGCACAACATCGTCTGGTTCGTCGTGCTGATCCTCGTCCCGACGCCGCTCGGCCTGTTCCTGGCCGTGCAGTTGGACAAGAAGATCCGCTTCAGCCGGCTCTACCAGACCGCGTTCTTCCTGCCCGTCGTCCTGTCCATGGCGGTCATCGGGTTCGTCTGGCAACTGGTCTACAACCCCGACACCGGCCTCATCAACAGTGTCATCGGGGCCAACACGCCCGGCCACTACATCGACTGGATCGGCGACCCCGACCTCAACCTGTGGGCGATCCTCATCGCCGCCTCCTGGCGCCACACCGGCTACATGATGATCCTCTACCTGGCCGGCCTGAAAGGCGTCGACCCCTCGCTGCGCGAGGCCTCGTCGCTGGACGGCGCCAACGAGTGGCAGACGTTCAAGAACGTCATCTTCCCCGTCCTGCGACCGACCAACACGATCGTCCTGGTCGTCACGATCATCGAGGCGTTGCGCGCCTTCGACCTGGTGTACGTCTTCAACGGCGGTGCCGAGGGAACCGAGTTGCTGTCCATCCTGGTGACCAACAACATCATCGGGGAGTCGAGCCGCATCGGCTACGGATCGGCGATCGCGGTCGTCCTGCTGGTCATCTCGCTCGTCGTGATCGTTCCCTACCTGGTGACCACCTTCCGGAAGGAGCGGCGATCGTGAGCGCCTCCACCCTCGCGCTCAAGAAGCGCGCGCCACTGCGCCCGGCCCGGCTCCTGCTCCACCTCTTCCTCGCCGGGGCGTCCCTTGCCTGGCTCGCGCCGCTGCTCTGGGCGGTCTACGCCGCCCTGCGCCCGTACGGCGAGACCAGCACCAAGGGATATGTGTCCTGGCCCGACAAGCTGAGCCTGGACAACTTCACCGACGCGTTCCAGCAGTCGGACATGACGCACTACTTCGGCAACACCCTGCTCGTCGCGATCCCGGCCGTCCTGCTGACCCTGTTCCTGTCCTCCTGCGTCGCCTTCTACGTCAGCCGCTTCGACTTCCGCGTCAACCTGGCGCTGCTGCTCGTCTTCACGGCGGGCAACCTGCTGCCCCAGCAGGTCATCATCACGCCGCTGTACCGCCTGTACCTCCTGGTCGACCTGCCCGGCATCACCGTCAGCGGCAAGCTGTACGACTCCGCGCTGGGCCTGGTCCTCATCCATGTGGCGTTCCAGTCCGGCTTCTGCGCCTTCGTCCTGAGCAACTACATGCGCTCGCTGCCCCACGAACTCACCGAGGCCGCGCTCGTCGACGGCGCCTCCGCGTGGCGCCTGTACTGGCAGATAACGCTGCCGCTGTGCCGGCCGGCGATGGCCGCGCTCGCGACCCTGCTGTCCATCTGGATCTACAACGACTTCTTCTGGGCCCTGGTGCTGATCTCGACCGGCGAGAACATGCCCGTCACCTCCGCACTGAAGAACCTGTCAGGGCAGTACTTCACCGACCCCAACCTGGTGGCCGCCGGAGCGCTGCTCACCGCGATCCCGACACTGATCGTGTACTTCGTGCTCCAGCGCCAGTTCGTCAGCGGTCTGACCCTCGGCGCCAACAAGGGCTGAGACGGCTCCCCTCGAAAGAGTCAGGCGGCTCCACGTGAAAGAGAACGACGTGCCCCAATACTTCACCACCGTGGCCGGCGTGCCCGTGGACCCGCGCACCGCACGGGTCCACGAGGAGGGCTGGCAGTCCTGGAGCCCCAGCGGCTCCTACGCCCTCGACGACCACACCCATCGCCCGGCCGACACCAACTGGGCGACCGTCTGCTACCGGCCCGGCCGTACCGTGCCCCCCGCCACCTTCCAGGGCGAGGGACTGCTCGCGCTGGACGCGGGCGACGGCTCCCCGGTCCGGCTGTGGGCGGCCACGGACCCGACCACCTCGGTCCCGTCGATCCGGCTGACCGTCCGGGACGGCCGCGCCGAGATCTCCGCCGACGGCCCCGTCACGGAATCGACCCACGCCGGGCCGGACGGCATCCAGGGCGCCCTCGCCGCCTGGGCCGACGGGCTCGCGCTGCCCGCCCCACGGCCCGCGCCGACGGTCTGGTGCTCCTGGTACGAGTACTTCACCGCCGTCACCGAGGACGACATCCACGAGAACCTCCGCGCGATGGACACCCTCGATCTGCCCGTCGACGTCGTCCAGATCGACGACGGCTACCAGAGCGCGCTCGGCGACTGGCTCACCCTCTCCGGCCGCTTCCGCTCCCGCGCCGCCATCGCCGACGCCATCCGCGCCCGCGGTCGGCGGGCGGGCATCTGGACGGCACCGTTCCTCGTCGCCCCGCACAGCGAACTCGCGGCACGGCACCCCGACTGGCTGGTCCGCGACTCCGACGGCGCGCCTCTGCACGCCGGCCACAACTGGGACCACGACCTGTACACGCTCGACACCACTCACCCCGAGGCCGCCGCCCACCTGACCGACGTCTTCGCCACCCTGCGCGCCGAGGGATACGACTACTTCAAGACCGACTTCCTCTACGCGGGCGCCCTGGACGGCGTACGGCACTCGGGAGCCGACGCGCTGACCGCCTACCGCGCCGGTGTCGCCCTGATCCGCGAGGCCATCGGCGCCGACGCCTACCTGCTCGGCTGCGGCGCGCCGGTCCTCCCCTCCATCGGCCTGTTCGACGCGATGCGGGTCAGCCCCGACACGGCGCCGCACCGGCGCCCCGAGGCCGACGACTACAGCCAACCCGGCCAGGATGCCGCCGAGTTCACCGGTTCGGGCCGTCAATGGCAGCACCGGCGCCTATGGATCAACGATCCCGACTGTCTGGTCGCCCGCCCCGCCGTGGAGACCCGCGAGCGCTGGGCGGCGCACGTGGAGGCCACCGGCGGACTGATGGCCTCCAGCGACCGCCTGCTCTCCCTCGACGCCTGGGGCGTGGCCACCACCCGCCGCCTGCTGTCCTCCGGAGGGGCCGCATGACCGCCGACCGCACGCTCTCCGTCCCCGGCATCGTCTACGGCGGCGACTACAACCCCGAGCAGTGGCCCGAGGAGGTCTGGGCCGAGGACATGCGCCTGATGCGCGAGGCCGGCGTGACCATGGTCAGCGTCGGCATTTTCTCCTGGGCGCTTCTGGAACCGTCCGCGGGGCGTTACGACTTCTCGCGCATGGACCGCCTGCTGGACCTCCTGCACGAGAACGGCATCGCCGCCGACCTGGCCACCCCGACGGCCGCGCCGCCCGCGTGGTTCTTCCGGGCGCACCCGGAAGCGCTCCCCGTGGACCGGGACGGGCGTCGGCTGACGTACGGAAGCCGGCAGACGTTCTGCCCGAGCAGCCCCGCCTACCGTGAGGCCGCTGTGCGCATCGCGGGCGCCCTCGCCGAGCGGTACGCCGCTCACCCGGCCGTGGTGATGTGGCACGTCCACAACGAGTACGGCTGCCACAACGCGGCCTGCTACTGCGACACCAGCGCCCGGTCCTTCCGGCGCTGGCTCCGCGAGCGGTACGACGACCTCGCGGCCCTCAACCACGCCTGGGGCACCACCTTCTGGAGCCAGTGGTACTACGACTGGGACGAGATCCTGCCGCCCCGCGCCACCGGCGCCGTCCCCAACCCCACGCACCAGCTCGACTGGCGCCGCTTCTGCTCCGACGAGCTGCTCTCGCTGTACACGGCGGAACGGGACGTGCTGCGGGCCGCCTCCCCGTCGACACCGGCCACCACCAACTTCATGGTGATGCACACCTTCGACGCGCTGGACTACTGGCGGTGGGCCCCGGAGCTGGACGTCGTCTCCAACGACCACTACCTGATGTCCGCCGACCCGGCCTCGGAGATCGACATCGCGCTCTGCGGCGACCTGACGCGGTCGTTGGCGGGCGGACCCTGGCTGCTCATGGAGCACTCCACCGGCGCCGTGAACTGGCAGCCCGTCAACCGGGCCAAGAGCCCTGGCGAGATGCGCCGCAACGCCCTGGCACATGTGGCCCACGGCGCCGACGGCATCGCCTACTTCCAGTGGCGGGCCGCGAAGGCGGGCGCCGAACAGTGGCACTCGGCGATGCTCCCGCACGCGGGCACGGACAGCCGCATCTGGCAGGACGTGGTCCGCCTCGGCGCCGACCTGAGGGCGCTCGCCGAGGTGCGCGGCAGCACCGGCACGGCAGAGGTCGCCATCGTCTGGGACTGGAACGCCCGCTGGGCCCTGGAACTGCCTTCCCAGCCGAGCGGCGAACTCCGGTACCAGGATCTGGTCCGCGCCTGGTACGAGCCACTGTGGCGGTCGGGCGTGGCCGTCGACTTCGTACGCCCCGACGCGGATCTCTCCGCCTACCGTCTGGTGCTGGCCCCGAGCCTCTATCTGGTCGACGAGACGGGCGCGGCGAACCTCGCCGGCCACGTCGAGCGCGGCGGCACCCTCGCGATCGGCTTCCACAGCGGCGCGGTCGACGAGAACTGCCATGTCAGGCTGGGCGGTTACCCGGGGGCGTTCCGGGAGACCCTCGGTGTCCGCAGCGACGAGCTCTTCCCGCTCCTGCCCGGCGAGTCGGCCGGGCTGACCGGCCGGGTGCCCTCCGGCGCCACGGCCACCCTGTGGTCGGAGCGGGTCCGCCTGAACGGCGCCGAGGCGGTCGCCTCGTACACGGACGGGCCGCTGGCCGGTGTCCCGGCGGTGACGAGGAACGGCCACGGGGCGGGCACCGCCTGGTACTTGGCGACGCTCCCCGACCCGGACACCCTCGCCGAGCTGCTGGACCGCATCCGAGCCGAGGCCGGAGTCGCCGCCGCCCGGCACGTGCCACCGGGTGTCGAGGCCGTCCGGCGACGAGGCCGCGACGCCGACTACGTGTTCCTCATCGACCACGCGGGCGAGGGGGCCGAGATACCCGTTCCGGCCGGTGCCACCGAACTCCTGACCGGCAAGACCCTGTCGGGCTCGGTCACGGTCGCGCCCGGGGACATCGCGGTGGTGCGGGAACCGCGGGCGGCGGATTCCTGAGCCGCCGCGGTGGCGGTGCGGATAGTTGACTCTCTCTCAAATACCGTTGTTAGAAAGGGCGTTGACTGCCGTACTCGGGCAGTGAAAGGGCACACACGTTCCTTCCTGCGGTGTAGCTTCTACCCGTCAGTAGGGGCTTGAGCAAGGGTGGGTGTGTGGCTGCCTCTCCGCAAACCGAAAAGTTCGCCGTCTGCCTTCGGAGGCTGAAGGACCGCAGCGGCCGGGGCTACGACCGCCTCGGCAAGGAGGCGGGTGTCAGCGGCTCCAGTCTGCATCGGTACTGCTCCGGCCTCAGCGTCCCGACGGACTACCGGGTGGTGCACTCCTTCGCCAAGGTGTGCGGCGCCAGCACGGAGGAGCTCCGTGAACTCCACCGGCTGTGGGCGCTCGCGGACACCGACCGTGACATACCGGCCGTGACGGCGGAGGATGTCCCGGAACCGGAACCGGAACCGAGGCCGGGACCAGAACCGAGGCCGGAGCCGGAGCCGGACGGTGCCGCCGTGTCCGCGCGGGCGAGCTCCGGACCCGACGACGCCGTTCCGCCGGAGATCACCCCCGACGAGGCCGGGAAGCCGCGGCGGTCCCGGGTGTCCGAGAAGCTGTCCTCCCGCTTCGCGATGCTGGCCGTCGTCGCCGTGGTGGTGCTGGTGGCCGGCTTCGTGTGGATGCCCGCAGACGCCGCGCCGCCGGACGACGACAGACTGCTGTACTCCGCCGCGTGCAAGTCGGTGAGCATGGGACAGCACGACGAGTGCGTGCGTGAGGTCCAGAAACTGCTGGTGCGGGCGAAGGGCAGGCTCGCCGTCGACGGGGACTTCGGGCCGGAGACCCTGCGCAGACTGACCGCGTTCCAGGTGCTGGCGGGAATGCCGGCCAACAACGTGGTCGACGGGCCCACCAAGAAGGCGCTCTACGCGCAGAAGGTGAGCATGGCGACCTGGGCACCGGACCGGGTGGCGAAGCGGATCCGTGAGGTGTTCGCCGAGGATCCCCGCACCGCCGTGGCCATCGCCCACTGCGCCTCGTTCCTCGACCCGCTGTGGACGCTGCCCAACACCAACGGCAGCCGCAACTGGGGCGTGTTCCAGATCTCCGACACCCGCCTGCGGGAACTCGGCGGTACACCGCGGCGGGCGTTCGACCCGGAGTGGAACATCCAGGCGGCCCACCGGCTGTGGAGCGTCCGGCACGACTTCCACGACTGGCCCTCCTGCGAGGCGGCACTGAAGAACGCGCCGAAGAGCTGAAGCCCGGAAGCCCCGGGTACCGCCGCCGCGGTACCCGGGACTTCCGGCCCGGGACTCACCCGGGGCGGCGTCAGACCGTGCCGCTCTCCCACCACCAGTCGCGGCCGAGGTCGGCCCGGCTGTCGACGTGCTGGTGGTCGACGGTGTACCGCTCCAGGCCGGAGAACCCGCAGGTCTCCGCCTTCTGGTAGACGGTCTTGGTGGCCACGCCGGGAACGTCGAGATCCGCCGCGGTGCCGTACAGGTGCATGCTGTCGCTGGCCCCGCCTATGTCGGCGTTGTGCGCGATGCTGCGGAAGCCGGAGTTGACCGTGATCGGCTTGTCGCCGAGCTTCTTGCGCAGTGCCTCCAGTTTGTACATGCAGCGCCGGGCGTTCTCCTTGGCGGCCGCCGCGCTCACCTTGCCGCCGTTGAAGTTGCCGTTCGACTGGTCGACGAACTCGCTCCAGTTGAAGTGGGTCGTGGAGCCGTCCGACTGCTCCAGCGCGTTGAGCTTCGCATGGGTGTTGGGACCGGCGATCCCGTCGTCGTCGAGACCGTACGCCGCCTGGAACCGCTTGACGGCCGCGGCCGTGCCGGGGCCGAAGTCACCGTCGAGGCCGACCCGGGTGTGACTGGCGCTGTCGGCCGCCCAGCCCGCGACCCGGATCTGCAGCTCCAGCACGTCGGCACCGCTGTCGCCCTGCTTCATGGTGCGCGACCACGAGTAGGCCTGCGCGGTACCGGAGAGCAGCAGCGGGCCGAACGCCAGGCCGGCGCCGACAGCCAGCGTGCCGCGCAGCATGCTGCGGCGGTCGAGCGGGCGGCTGCCGACGGAGCGGCCGCCGGCGGAACGGAAGAGGAAGGTCATCGTCGTCCTTTCGGAACGGTGGTGCGAGAAGGAGCGGAAAGAGGTCAGTAGGCGAGCTGGAAGTCCACGTTCTGCGCGTCGGTGTCATAGGGGCCGACGCGCAGGACGAAGCGGGTGCCGTCCTTGACGTCGGTGGCGACGGTCGCCCACGGGGTGCCGTGGAGGGAGTACTTGTTGTCGTGGTTGCACTTGTCGGTGTGGTCGACGAACACCACACAGGCGTACAGGAACCCCCCGTCGTCCGTGGTGAGCCGCATGTTGATGTCACCGCACCGCGAGGACGTGGTGAAGGGGCCGTACTCCTTGGGTCCCACCTGGTAGCGATAGTTCAGGTTCTTCGCGCCGCCGTAGCAGCTGGTCGCCGCGGCCGAGGACTGTGCGGCGGCGGGCGCGGCACCCGCTCCCAGCAATGCGGCCACGGTGACGAGAGCCGAGGCGAGCGCCCTGGTCTTGATCATGGTGGTCTCCGTTCGGTGAGGTGGGTGAGAGGGTCAGAAGGCGATCTGGATGGTGGCGGAACTGCCTTCCAGGTCCACGCCGTTGGGCACCGTGAACTTGGTGCCGTTCAGGACGTCGGTGGCGATGGTCGTCCAGCTCCAGCCGACCTTGGTCCAGCGGTTGCAGACGCCGGTCTTCTCGAACTGCACACAGGCCCAGACGAAGTCCGCGTCGCCGCCGATGACGCGCATGTTGATGTCGGTGCAGCGGCTCGTGGTCCGGTACGGGCCGAAGTCGCGCACCTCCCCGTAGTGCACCGTGACCGCCCCGCCGTAACAGCTCGTGGCGGCGGCGCGGGCCGGTGCGGCCGAGGCGGGCGCCGGAACGGTGAAGCCCAGGGCGACGAGCAGCGCGACCAGGGACGCGCGGGCGAATCGGCCGGTCATGGGGGTCCTCCTCGATACGTACGGGGTCACCGGTTGGCCAGCCGGTCCAGATCGGCCTGGGTGCCGTTGAACACGTCCCCGGTCGCCGGCGCCCGGACGCCCGGGAAGATCGCGGCGTCGGTGTACTGCCACATCGCCCAGGTCGTCGAGCCGTTCGGCAGCGGCGGCTGGGTGATCGACTGGCGGTAGTCCGCGAGTTGCAGCGGATACCGGGCGAAGGCGGTGGTCGAACCCAGACAGTCGTCCAGGAAGGACTTCTGGGTGTAGATCATCGGGACCCGGCCGAAGGCGCTCTCCACCCGGTCGAGCCAGGCCTTGGCGTCGTTCACCGTGCCGTAGGTGGGACAACGCCCGCTGCCGTCGTCCATGCGCTCCAGGTCGAAGATCGGCGGCAGGTCGCCCGCCCGCTTCCCGGTGTAACCGGTCGCCCGCACGGCGGCGATGAACCGGTCGGCCTGCGCGGCACCCGTGTCGGCCGCCGTGCCCGTGTAGAAGTGGTACGGCGCCACGGCCAGCCCCGCCGCCCTGGCCCCCTGAAGGTCGGTGGCGAGGTATTCGTCGGTGACGTTCAGGCCCCGGGTGGCCTTGACCGTCGCGAACTCGGCACCCGAGGCCCGTACGGCCTTCCAGTCGATCGGCGCGCCGCCGGGGTGCTGGTACTTGGCCGTGTCCAGGCCGTCGATCGGGTGGCCGGCGGGGTGGGGTGGAATGCAGTACGTGTTACGGCTGGACCAGTCCACCAGCTTCGCCCAGGTGTTCGGGCCCACGGTGCCGTCGGCACTGAGGTTGGCACAGTGCTGGAGCTCGATGACCCGGTCCTCGGTGCCGCCCCCGAAGTCGCCGTCGATCGTCAGCGGCGGATAGTGGAACGGCTCCATGGCGAGGTTCAGCCGGCACTGCACCTCCTTGACCTCATCGCTCTTCGCACCCTTCTTGAGGGTCGGGCGCGCGTCGGTGTGGCCGCACACGGTCGCCTGCGCCGCGCCCGCCGTGCCCTGGGTCGCGCAGGTGTGCGGCTGCGCGGCCCAGGAGTTCAGCGCCGCCCAGGTCTGCGGGCCGAGCACGCCGTCCGCGTTGAGCCCGGCGCACCGCTGGAACTCCTTGACCCGCGTCTCCGTCCCCGATCCGAACGAGCCGTCCGCCGCGATCGGCGTGTACCGGCTCGGCTTCGTCGCCAGGTCGAGTTCGCACTGCGCCTCGACCGTCGCGTCCCCCGTCGATCCCTGTTGCAGCGTGGGCTGCGCGCTCGTGTGCCCGCAGACCGCGACCGCGGCGGCCGTGACGGGCGCCGCCTGCACCGCCGCGGGCCCGTACAGGGGCAGGGCCGCTGCCACGGCGAGGGTCAGACCCCGCAGAAGCGTCCTTAGTCCCATCTGGTGTTCCCCCTCTGATGAGTGGGCCGGGAACCCCCCGGCCGCTGGTCATCCTGGCAGCGGTTGTTCCGGCACGGATCCTCCTGCTCCGGATCGGGACGCTGGGACAGTCCCGCGCCTTTGACCTGCGAAGACGCGTCACCGCTGGGACGAAAATGGGATACGGACGGTGGAGCCGGAGCTCGACGAGGAGGCCGGCGGGCACACGAGTGCGCGGCGCGAGCTGCCGGTACGGGAGTGGCCCTCGCGGCGGGAAACGGCCCTCTATCGCGGCCTCTTCAGGGACCCGCGCCGCGAACTGACCGCCGCGGGGCGTGAACCCATGACGCAGGCGGCGATCTTCCCGGTCCTGTCCGATCACTCACCGGCGAGACCTGCCCTGCCCCACGCCCCTTACGGCTCCAGCGGGCCCTGGAACCGCCGTGGTTCCGGGGTGCGCGCCCATGGGCGGGTCCTCGGGACGGGCCATCATGCCGACGGCAGTGGCAAAGTCGTGGGGGTCTCGGAGCCGCCAGGACCGTCCGAAGACGTCTCCATCAGCTGAAGCTGTACGGGGGCAGCGGTCCGTCGAGCCGGAAGTCGAAGCCCTCGCCCATCTGGTGGGCGAGACTCAACTCCGTGGTGAGGAACAGCTCGTCCTGTTCGTCGCTCACGAGGAAGGCGACGTCGAGGAAGTCCGTCCCGCCGGGCTGATTGGCGTCGGTCTTCCGGGCGAACGGGCGGAGCGCCTCGATCACTCCTGACGCCAGGGCCTCCTGACGGGCCCGTGTTTCCTGGGCGACCAACTCGCCCAGCCGCGGGGCCGCGTCGGGGTCCGCGGTGCCGTCGTGGATCTTGTCGTTGAGTCGCCGGGCCATCGCCGACTCCGAGAGGATCTCGCGCAGCAGCATCTCCTCGTCCTGAGACGCCAGAAGGCGGTACTCGGCGCAGCCCTCCAACTGGCGCAGCCGGTAGGCGTAGTCGTCCGCGCGCTCCTCCAGCGCGCAGCGGACCGCTTCGTCGTCCGGGGCGGTGCAGCCGAACCGCAGGGGCAGAACGGTACCGTCCGCCATCAGGCGTCGCTGGACCTCCTGATGGGCGTCGATGTCCCCCTGTTCGGGGCGCAGTTCCGCCGGTGCGTCACTCACCACCGCGCAGAGGGGGCCGGCGGTCACCGTGCGCAGTCGGGAGGGCGATGCTCCTACTCCGTCGAGACCGTCCAGCCGTAGCGGATGGTCCTTCGACGTGATCGAGTAGATGTATACGGCCATGGCTCATTTCTCCGCGTGAGACGCGCTTCTCTCCCACCGGGAGGAGTGTCACGCCGCACTCGTACACAAAAGTGCAATACCATCATATAAGGGTACTTGACCTAAGTGGTAAGGATGAGCTGCCCATGAGGTCGCCACCGGTCTCCCGGATCTAGGTCTTGTCCTCCATGCGGATCACCTTCCTGAGATCCTCGTGCGCCTTTCCGGACGCGCCTTCCTGCGCTTCCAGCATCGCCGCGGCGATGGCGTCCAGCTTGCGCTGGACGGCACGCTCCGACCGCAGTTCGGAATTCTTCAACAGGGCGAGAAGCAGCAGCGTCACCGCGGCCATCGCGTCCCCGGCGAGAAGGAGCCACTTCATGCCGGGGTCGGCGATGTGCAGGGCGACGGTGAGCGAGACCAGCCCCACGCAGAACGCGAAGAAGAGCGGCGAGCTGGTGAACCTCGACGCCGATTCGGCGAACCGCTCGAACCTGCCGCGTTCGTCACCACCGCGGTCGGCGGGATGCTGAAGAGTCATGGTCAGTGCTTGGTCCACTGGCGCACGCGGGCCGAGGCCGACTCCGTCATCTCCTGTGCCTTGCCGCGCAGTTGTTCACGGCGCCCCGCCCGCTGGACCGAACTGTCGCCCAGCGCCTTTCCGACGGACTCCTTCACCTTGCCCTTGATCTGTTTCGCCTTCGCGTTGCCCTTGAACTTCATCGTTGCCGTCCTCTCAGGGGCGCCCCGCGCCGCGAACGTGGCCGGTAACCGCCCTCTTTCTCACCGTGTGGCCTCGCGGGCGGCACCGCAAACCGGCGCCGGCGTGTTCGTCCGCGACCGACACCTCGTGGCGTACGGCCGGGTTTCTCCGCGCCACTGAGGGGGACCCGATGCTGACAGCCCGGAGTCGCAGGGACAGCCGGTGCCGACCGGGACCGTACACACAAGGAACCGGGGCCGAAGACAGAAGGAAGTTGAAGAGCCGTGACCGCGGACATCAGTACCAGGACCACCATGCGAACCGAGACGGGATGGGCGAAGGCGCGCCGTCCGCGGAAGAGCGGTCCGCGGACCTGTGTCCCGGCGACGGCCGACCGAACGGCACGCCAGGACCCGTCCGCCCCCGAGTGGAACATCGTCAGGGGCGAGGACTGACCTTCCGTCACCTCGCATCCGCCCGAGTCCGGAGACTCGGTGCGTACGGACGCGAAGAGTCGGTCCGTACGATCCGTACGCGTTCGAGCAGTCGGTCCGTGCGCGTTCGAGGACTCGGTACAGCCGGGTCCGCGCACCGACCGCTAGGGCGCGGCGTCCGTCTCGGAGCGCAGCCGGCGGACCACGTCCTCCGGGGGGCGGCGGACGTCGTCGTCCGGCAGCCGCTCGGGCACCTCGTCCGGAAACAGGTGGACGGCGGCCTCCTCCGCGGACGAGGAGGTGGCACCGTCGATGCCGAGCTCCTCGGCGAGCATGTCGTGCTCGGCGTCCAGATGGGCCCCCTCGTCGAGGGCGCCGGGCCGGTCCGTGCGTTCCGCCCCCTCGTCGTCCAGGGGCTCGTCGTCCTGCCCGTCCTCCAGAGCGCCCTCGCCGTCGTCGGGCTCCTCCAGCGCCGGATCCGTCCGCTCCTCGGCCAGCTTCTCGTCCAGGGTCTCGCCTTCGCGCTGCTCACGCGGCGTGGTTCCCCGATGGTCCACGGCGAGCGGACGCTCGGGCGGCGACCACCCTTCGTCGAAGGGATCCGAGCCCCGGTCCTCCAGGGTGTCCTCCGGGTCGAGGATGCCCTCGTCCTCGCGGACATCAGGGCCTTCCGACTGGTAGACCTCATCACCCATGGCGTCGTCCTCGCTCCGGCTGCCCATGATGTGCGCGACCCTCCAAACGGATCGAACTGTCACGGGCCCATGTATCCAGGCTGGCCCAGCCCATCCATTCCGGCACGCCGGAATGGCGCGGGACCACGGAGAGTGACCGGCCGGCCGGATGTCGATCGGTGATCTTCACGTTTGGCACGGGCGTGAGGGGTCACTCGTCGGTACATCACCCGAAGTCGAGCCTGATGAGGAAGTGAGCAGTCGTGGCTGGAGACCAGAAGGCCAAGGCCAAGATGGAGCAGGCCAAGGGCAAGACGAAGGAAGCGGCCGGGCGCGCGGTGGGCAACGAGCGGATGGCCGCCGAGGGCCGGGCCGAGAAGGCGAAGGGCGACGCGCGGCAGGCCAAGGAGAAGACGAAGGACGTCTTCAAGCCTTGACGGCTCAGGTGCAGGTAGTCGGCGCGGCCGCCCGGCCGAGCCACGTGGGGCCCGTTCTCCGGAACGGGCCCCACGGCTCTGCGCCCACAGCTCCGCGCCTGCGGGTCTGCGCCCAGCTCTCCGCGCCCGCGGCTCCGCGCTCACGGTCCGTCCCGGCGCCCCGCTGCGCGGGGCGAACCGCAGGGTGAAGGCCGGTCCCGTTCCCTCCGGCAGAGCCTGACCACGTTGTCGTGTTGCCGGATGCCGGTACGGGCCGAAGATGGTGGGGGAGCGGTGGAGAGGAGCCCCCGGCGTGGGACGGGACACGCAGGCAGACGGACGTGACGGCAGTACGCGGGGGGCGGCCGAGGGAGCCGATCCGCGACGCTGGCGCGCCCTGTGGGTCACCCTGGCGGCCGGGTTCATGAGCCTGCTCGACGTCACCATCGTCGCGGTGGCCCTGCCCTCCATGCAGCGGGAACTGCACGCCTCCGCACCGTCCATCCAGTGGGTCGTCTCCGGCTACGCGCTCACCTTCGCGCTGGTTCTCGTGACCGCCGGACGGCTGGGCGACGCGATCGGCCGACGGCGGATCTTCCTGCTCGCGCTCGCCGGTTTCGTCCTGTGCAGCGCGGCGGCGGGCGCCGCACCGACCATCACGTTCCTCATCGTGGCCCGACTGGCGCAGGGCGTGGCCGCGGGCTGCCTCGCACCGCAGAACTCCGCCCTCATCCAGCAGATGTTCCGGGGAGCCGAGCGAGGGCGCGCCTTCGGGCTCTTCGGCGCCACCGTCGGCATCTCCAGCGCGGTGGGCCCCGTCGTCGGCGGACTGATCCTGATGCTCGCCGACGGGCCCCAGGGCTGGCGCTGGATCTTCTACGTGAACGTCCCGGTCGGAGCCGTCGCGTTCCTGCTGGGCGTGCGCCTGCTGCCCAAGGTCGCACCGGGCCGCCGGGAGCGACTCGACCTGCGGGGCGTTCTGCTGCTCGGCAGCGGGGTGCTCGCGATGATGCTTCCGCTGGTTCTCGCGGAGTCCGGCGGCGTACGGAAGCTGTGGTGGCTCTTCCCGGTCGGGCTGGGTCTCCTCGTGGCGTTCGCGCGGTGGGAACGGCACCTGGCGGCGGCCGGAGGCCGGCCCCTTCTGGATCCTCGCCTGGTGACGAGCACGCGAGGGTATGCCGCCGGAGCGGTCATCGCCGCCTTGTACTTCGTGGGGTTCAGCGGGGTGTGGCTGGTGTTCGCCCTCTACTACCAGAACGGTCAGGGCTTCTCCCCCCTGCGCTCGGGGCTCGCGGTGACCCCCTTCGCGATCGGTTCGGCCGCGGCCGCCGTGGTGGCCGGGCGGCTGGTGGAGCGGCTCGGCCGACTGCTGACCGTCTGCGGGCTCACCGCCGTCGCCCTCGGTCTGGGCGGAGCCGCGCTGATCCTGAGGCTCGCTCCGGGGGACAGCGCGGTGTGGTTCGCGGCTCCGGCCCTGTTCGTCGGAGGCCTGGGCAGCGGCTGCGTCATCTCGCCCAACGTCACGATGACCCTGCGGGACGTGCCGGTGCGGATGGCGGGTGCGGCCGGTGGCGCGCTGCAGACGGCTCAACGGCTGGGCGGAGCCGTCGGTACGGCCGCGCTGCCGGGGCTGTTCTACGTGGTGCTCGGCACCGGCCGCCACGACTACCGCTCCGCCGTGGCGATCGCCGTCGGCTCCGGGGTCGTGCCCATCCTCTGCGCCCTCGGCCTCGCGGTCCGCGACTGGCTGCGCGACCGCAAGCCCCGGACACCGCCCTGCCTGCCGGAACTGTCCCACGGCCACACCCACGCGAGTCAGCTCTGAGAGGAGAGCCCGCGACGGCCGGGTTCAGGAGAGCGTGCTCCGAAGGCCGCCCACCGGACGTCCGAGCTCAGAGGCCGAGCACGCTTCTCCGCCAGAACGTGTCCCGGAGTCGAACCGGGCGCGTCGACGGTGGCAGCCGTGCTCACAGCCACCTCACTGCGGCCGAAAAGGCCTGACGGAAATGATGAACTCGCTGTAGGCAATGATCAGTTCAAGCCTTTGTCTTGTCGTCTCCATGACAAGACCGCCGGGGTGGTGTCACTCTGCTTTCGAACGTTCACGCTTCGTTCACACCACCCCCGGCGCCCCCCGCGCCCCTCACCCCCCGCCGGGCCCCCGCCCCCTCACGATCCATGCGCCGCCGAGTCCGCGAGCGCGTTCGTGCGGCACTTCGTGCGGTGCTCCTTCCCGCCCCAGCCTCCGCGGACCGGCCGTACCCCGCCGGTCCGGTCGCCCGGACCTCTCCCGGGCCAACCCCCCCGCAGAAGGAGATGACCTTGAACCGGCAACCCCGTTCCGCCCGTCGGCGCAGACACGCCGCTGCCCTCGCCCTCACCACCGCGAGTTCGTTACTGGTCCTCGCTGTCCAGCCGGGCTCCGCGTCCGCCGCGCCCGCGGACCCCGTTCCCGCCAAGACCGTCGCCGAGCCCCGGGCCGGTGCGGCCCAGGTCCCGCTGTCGCCCGCCAAGCGCACCGCCCTCGTCAAGAGCGCCGGAGCGGCGGTGGGCGCCACCGCGAAGCGACTCGGCCTCGGAGCGCGCGAGAAGCTCGTCGTCAAGGACGTCGCCCAGGACGTGGACGGCACGACCCACACGCGGTACGAGCGCACCTACGCGGGGCTTCCGGTGCTCGGTGGCGACCTGGTCGTCCACCTGAAGAACGGCCGGAGCACCGTGTCCGAGGCCGGTCGGGCCACCATCGCGGTCGCGACCACCAAGCCGAGGATCACCGCCGCCGACGCCGCGGCGAAGGCCCTCGGGGTGGGCAAGAAGGCGGCCGTCGAGCGATCCGAGGTCGACGGTGCGCCCCGGCTCGTCGTCTGGGCCGGCGCGGGCACCCGCCCGGTCCTGGCCTGGGAGTCGGTGATCGAGGGCTTCCAGCGCGACGGCACACCGAGCGAGCTGCACGTCGTGACCGACGCGGCCTCGGGCAAGGTCGCCTCCCGGTACGAGGACGTGCACACCGGCACGGGCACGGGCCAGTACAGCGGCACGGTGCAGCTCGGCACCACGCCGTCCGGATCGGCGTACCAACTGGTCGACGGGGACCGCGCGGGCCACCGCACCTACGACCTCAACCAGGGAACGTCCGGCACCGGGACCCTCTTTGCGGATGACAACGATGTCTGGGGCGACGGCACCCAGAGCAACCGGCAGACCGCCGGCGTCGACGTCGCCTACGGCGCTGCCGCGACCTGGGACTACTACAAGGACGTTTTCGGCCGCAACGGCATCCGCAACGACGGCGTGGCCGCCTACAGCCGGGCCCACTACGGAAACAGCTACGTGAACGCCTTCTGGTCCGACAGCTGCTTCTGCATGACCTACGGCGACGGCGCGAGCAACGCCAAGCCGCTGACGGCGCTGGACGTGGCGGCCCACGAGATGAGCCACGGCGTCACCAGCGCCACCGCGAACCTCACGTACTCGGGAGAGTCCGGCGGCCTCAACGAAGCGACGTCGGACATCTTCGCCGCGGCGGTGGAGTTCCACTCCGACCTCGCGGCCGACGTCCCCGACTATCTCGTCGGCGAGAAGATCGACATCCGCGGCAACGGCACGCCCCTGCGCTACATGGACAAGCCCTCCAGGGACGGATCCTCCCGCGACTACTGGGACTCCTCGCTGGGCGGCATAGACGTCCACTACTCCTCGGGGCCCGCGAACCACTTCTTCTACCTGCTCTCCGAGGGGAGCGGCCCCAAGACCGTCAACGGCGTGTCGTACGACAGCCCGACCCATGACGGCCTGGCCGTGACGGGCATCGGCATCGAGAACGCCGCCCGGATCTGGTACCGCGCGCTGACGACGTACATGACGTCCACGACCAACTACGCCGGTGCCAGGGTCGCGACCCTCCAGGCCGCGGCCGATCTCTTCGGGGCCTACAGCGCCACCTACCTCGCCGTCGCGGACGCCTGGGCGGGCATCAACGTCGGCGACCGTATCGCCCTGGGTGTCAACATCGCCCCGGTCGCCGACCAGACCTCCGGGGTCGGCCAGGAAGTATCCCTCCAGGTGAACGCGTACACCACCAACACCGACGCGACCCTGGCCTACGCGGCCACCGGCCTGCCGGACGGCCTGGCCATCAGCGACACGGGCCTGATCTCCGGGGTCCCGACCACCACCGGGACCAGCGACACGACGGTCACGGTGACCGACAGCACCGGCGCGGCCGTGTCGGTGGCCTTCCAGTGGCGGGTCGCGTACGTCTACGCCAACAGCACCCGCGTCGACATCCCCGACGTCGGCGCGGCGGTCGAGTCACCCATCACCATCACGGGCCGGAGCGGCAACGCCTCGGCGACCACCGAGGTCTACGTCAACATCGTCCACACCTACCGGGGTGATCTGACGGTCGATCTGGTCGGCCCCGACGGCACCGCGTACTCGCTGCTGAACCGCGGCGGGGGTTCGGCCGACAACGTGGACCAGACGTTCACGTTGGACGCCTCGGCACAGCCGGTCGACGGCACCTGGAAGCTCCGTGTCAGGGACCTCGCCTCGATCGACGTGGGCTACATCCAGCAGTGGCGGATCACGCCCTGACCCCGCTCTGATCTCGCTCTGATCCGGATTCGACCCGGATCCGACCCGCCCGTCCGGACCGCCGTCGCGGACCGGACGGGCGAGTCGTCGGCTCCGTGATTCCGTGGACGCCCGCCGTTCCGGCGGCGGGTGCCCCTCGGATGCTCGACGATGGAGGGGACAGCACGTGCCCGGTGCGGCGCGTCCACCTCTGGAGCCAGGCGGGACCGGGTCGTTGGCGCCGCCGGGCCGGCCGAAGCGTGCGGGAGAACGGTATGGACTACTACGACCTCGGCACCCACGGCCGCCCCGTGACGACGTCCTCCGCAGAGGCCCAGCTGTGGTTCGACCGCGGTCTTGTCTGGTCGTACGCCTTCCACCACGAGGAGGCCGTCGCCTGTTTCGAGGCCGCCGCAGCGGCCGATCCCGACTGCGCCATGGCGTACTGGGGCATCGCCTACGCCCTGGGCCCCAACTACAACAAGCCCTGGGAGTTCTTCGACGGCGAGGACCTGGCCCGCACGGTCGAGCGCACGCACGCCGCGGTGCGGCTCGCGGGCGAGAAGGCGGCTGCCGCGACCCCGGTCGAACAGGCCCTGATCGGTGCGCTCGCATCCCGGTACCCGCGGGCGGAACCGGTCGAGGACTGCTCGGTGTGGAACGCGCCCTACGCGGACAGCATGCGCACCGCCTACGAACTCGCCCCCGACGACCTCGACCTCGCCGCCCTCTACGCCGACGCGCTGATGAACCTCACCCCGTGGCAGCTGTGGGACCTGCGGTCCGGTGAACCGGCCGAGGGCGCCCGGACACGGGAGGCGCGGGCCGTCCTGGAGCGGGCGCTCGCCGGCGAGGCGGGGGAGCGGCATCCCGGGGTCCTGCACCTGTACATCCACCTGATGGAGATGTCTCCCACCCCCGAGACCGCCCTGCCCGTCGCGGACCGGCTGCGCGGTCTGGTGCCCGACGCCGGGCACCTCCAGCACATGCCCACGCATCTGGACGTGCTGTGCGGCGACTACCGGCGCGTGGTGGCGGACAACAGTGCCGCGATCGTCGCCGACGAGAAGGTCCGCGCGCGGTCGGGCGCGATGAACTTCTACACGCTGTACCGGTCGCACGACTTCCACTTCAAGATCTACGGGGCCATGTTCCTCGGGCAGGCGAAGACCGCGCTGGACACCGCCGCGCAGCTGGAGGCGTCCATCCCCGAGGAACTGCTGCGGGTGCAGAGTCCGCCCATGGCGGACTGGCTGGAGAGCTTCCTCGCGATGCGGGTCCATGTGCTGATCCGCTTCGGACGCTGGGCCGACATCCTGCGACTGCCGCTGCCCGCCGACCCGCGGCTGTACTGCGTGACGACCGCGATGCTCCACTACGCCCGCGGTGTCGCCCTCTCCGCGACCGGCCGGACGGCCGAGGCCGAGGTGGAGCGCGGGCGGTTCCTCGAGGCGGTGTCCCGGGTCCCGGAGACCCGCATGCTGTTCAACAACACCTGCGCCGACATCCTCGCGATCGCGTCGGCGATGCTGGACGGCGAGCTGGAGTACCGCAAGGGCAACCACGACATCGCCTTCGCCGCGCTGGAGCGGTCGATCGCGCTGGACGACGGCCTTCCCTACGACGAGCCGTGGGGATGGATGCAGCCCACCCGCCACGCCTACGGGGCACTGCTCCTGGAACAGGGGCGCGTGGCGGAGGCGGAGGCCGTCTACCGTGCCGACCTCGGACTCGACGACACGCTGCCGCGGGCCTCGCAGCACCCCGGCAACGTCTGGTCCCTGCACGGCTTCCACGAGTGCCTGCTCCGACTCGGCAGGGAGGGAGAGGCGCGGATCGTGGCCCAGCAGCTGAGGATCGCGCTCGCGGTGGCGGACGTACCGATCGAGGCGTCCTGCTACTGCCGTCTCGTCACCGCCGTCGATCCGGCCGCCGGTCCCGCGGAGCGGGTCTGCTGTGACGGTGACGGTCAGTAGCTGACGGAGTGTCACGAGTGGCTGAGAGCCATTGATCCGGCGCTTCGGCTCATGACTCCGTGAGGGTCGGCCGGGGCGACCCGCGCTCTCCCGTGCCTTCAAGCCTTGACGGTTCCGTGCGGTGTCCCGCCCGCCGGCGCCCGCTTCCGTCCAGGTCACACCCCCTGGAGCGGTCCGCCGACTCGCCTCCCCCGCACACGAGTTGAAGAAATCCGCGTCACGGGACTTGCCACCCTGATGGTTCATTACTTAAATCAAATCGTGAACTAAGAGTGCCGTAAGGCCAGTTCACGCCCCTCCCTCACATGGCACAGCTGTTTCCTCAGCTCCGAACCCCAGTGTGTCCGCTCCGCTCGTCACCCCACCCGCATGGAGTAACGGCATGAAACTCAGAACCCTGGGTGTCGCGCTGGCCGCCATGGCCGCGCTCATCACCCTGCCCTTGCAAAGACCGGCCGCCGCGGCAGACCTGCCGCTGTCCCAGGGCAAGACGGCCACGTCCTCGTCGGACGAGAACGGGGGCACTCCCGCCGCCAACGCGGTCGACGGCAACACCGCCACCCGGTGGTCCTCGGCCGCCCTGGACACCCAGTGGCTCCAGGTCGACCTCGGCACCTCGGCCACGGTCACCAAGGTCGTCCTCAACTGGGAGGCGGCGTACGGCAGCGACTACCGCATCCAGACGTCCCCGGACGGGAGCAACTGGACCGACATCAAGACGGTGACCGGCGGCGACGGGGGCACCGACACCCTCGACGTCTCGGGCCAGGGCCGCTACGTACGGATGTACGGCGTCCACCGCGGCACCCAGTACGGCTACTCCCTCTGGGAGTTCCAGGTGTTCGGCACCGGCGGGACGACCCCGCCCGCGACCTGTGACTCGGCCAACGCCGCGCAGGGCAAGACGGCCACCGCCTCCTCCACCGAGAACGCGGGAACCCCGGCCTCGGCCGCCTTCGACGGCAACACCGGCACCCGCTGGTCCAGCGCGGCCTCCGACCCGCAGTGGGTCCAGGTCGACCTGGGAGCCACCCGCGACCTCTGCGGGATCGACCTCAACTGGGAGGCGGCGTACGGCAAGTCCTTCCAGATCCAGGCCTCCGCGGACGGCCAGAGCTGGACCACGCTCAAGACCGTCACCGACGGCACCGGGGGCAAGGCCTCCTACGACGTCTCCGGCCAGGGCCGCTACGTCCGGATCAACGGGACGACCCGCGCCACCGTGTACGGGTACTCCCTGTGGGAGGTCGCCGTTCACACCGGTTCAGGAGGCACCCCGCCCGTGGAGGGCGGCGGCGACCTCGGGCCCAATGTCATCGTCGTGGACCCCTCGACGCCCAATCTGCAGCAGAAGTTCGACCAGGTCTTCGCCCAGCAGGAGTCGAACCAGTTCGGCGCCGGCCGCTACCAGTTCCTCATGAAGCCCGGCACCTACAACGGCATCAACGCCCAACTCGGCTTCTACACCTCGGTCTCGGGCCTCGGCCTCAACCCCGACGACGTCCACATCAACGGTGACATCACCGTGGACGCGGGCTGGTTCAACGGCAACGCCACGCAGAACTTCTGGCGTTCGGCGGAGAACCTGTCGATCACTCCCTCCAACGGCACCGACCGCTGGGCGGTGGCACAGGCGGCCCCCTTCCGCCGTATCCACGTACAGGGCGGCCTCAACCTCGCCCCGAACGGCTACGGTTGGGCGTCCGGCGGCTACATCGCCGACTCCAAGATCGACGGCACGGTCGGCCCGTACTCCCAGCAGCAGTGGTACACCCGGGACAGCTCCGTCGGAGGCTGGACCAACGGTGTGTGGAACATGACCTTCACCGGCGTCCAGGGAGCGCCGGCGACGAACTTCGACTCCGGCCCGTACACCACCTTGGACACCACCCCGGTCTCCCGCGAGAAGCCCTTCCTCTACCTGGACGGCAGCGCGTACAAGGTGTTCGTGCCCGCCAAGCGCACCAACGCCCGCGGTGTCTCGTGGCCCAACACGGCCGGTACGTCGATCCCGCTCGACCAGTTCTACGTCGTCAAGCCCGGCGCGACCGCGGCGACCATCAACGCGGCCCTCGCCCAGGGCCTCAACCTGCTGTTCACCCCGGGCGTCTACCACCTGGACCAGACGATCAACGTGACCCGGGCCAACACCGTCGTCCTCGGACTCGGGCTCGCGACCGTCGTGCCGGACAGCGGCATCGACGCGATGCACGTGGCGGACGTGGTCAGGCTCGCCGGATTCCTCATCGACGCCGGCCGCTCCAAGTCCGACACCCTGCTGCAGATCGGTCCGTCGGGCGCCTCGGCCGATCACTCCGCCAACCCGACCACCATGCAGGACGTGTTCGTGCGGATCGGCGGCGCGGGCCCCGGCCTCGCCACCAACTCGGTCGTGGTCAACAGCGACGACGTCGTGATCGACCACACTTGGCTCTGGCGGGCCGACCACGGTGAAGGGGTCGGCTGGGACACCAACCGCGCCGACTACGGCCTCGTGGTCAACGGCGACGACGTCCTGGCGACCGGTCTGTTCGTGGAGCACTTCAACAAGTACGACGTGCTGTGGAACGGCGAGAACGGGCGCACGATCTTCTTCCAGAACGAGAAGGCGTACGACGTGCCCAACTCCGCCGCCGTCACCCACGACGGCATCGTCGGATACGCGGCCTACAAGGTCGCCGACTCCGTGGCCGTGCACGAGGCATGGGGTCTGGGAAGCTACTGCAACTTCACGTCCGACCCGTCGATCGTGCAGGCCCACGGCTTCCAGGTCCCGGTGAAGACGGGGATCAAGTTGCACGACATCCTGGTGATCTCCCTGGGCGGCAAGGGCCAGTACGCCCACGTCGTCAACAACACCGGCGCACCCACATCGGGGACGGACACCGTCCCGTCGAAGGTCACCCAGTTCCCGTGACCCTGAGAGGAACCGACTGACAGGCACGTGGGTGCCGGTGCTCCCCGAAGAGGCGGAGCACCAGCACCCACGAGCCGTTCGCGCCGGGCCGGACTCCGCCGCCGTCACGTTCTCAGGCGGGGCGGTGTCCTGACCGGGGGCTCATCACGGCCCACTCACGTTCCCATTGCCTGTCGCGGCTCCTGTCCAGCCGGACGCGCACGACCCAGCGGGCCCCGAGCACCACCGCGGCGGTGCCGCCCGCGGCAATGGTGCCGAAGAGGACGCCCTGTGCCACGGCCTCGGCGGCCGTGGCCGGTGCTTCGTGCATCGCGCCGCGCCAGTCCTGCCAGACGGTGGCCGTGGCTCCCGCCTCGGTACCGGCCCGCACGAGCGCCGTACCGGTACGGGGCGACCCGTCGGGAGCCGTCCAGCGCACGGCCGCCCGCACATCCGCGTAGACGCTGCGCGGGGCGTCCACGACCAGCACGGCGGTGGCCCTCTGCCAGTCCTGGCCGTGCCGCAGCGCCGCGTCGTGCACGCTCAGCCCGACGGCCGCACCGACCGCCGGAGCACCCGTGGCCAGCAGTAGGAAGGTGCCGAGCACCACCCACGCCTCGGTCACGTCGGAGCGCCGCCGCAGCGGGTTGCGTCGCCAGCGCCAGAACCTGATCCTCGTACCCATCGCACGCCCCCTTCGCTCACCGGTACACCGACCGTGGCACGCGGGGCGCCGCCGTTGTCAGGGCCGGCCGGGCCGTCGCGCACGGGACGACCGGACCCGGTCCGGCACTTCGTGGCCCGTGCGGGACCCGCGTGGATCGCGTGCGTGACCGGCCGTCAGTGCTCCGGCTTCCCGGAAGCGGGCCGAACCATGCCCCGCGCCGGCCAGGACATCAACCGGCGCCGAGCCACAACCGCCGCCTCCGTCACTCGAGTTGCCCCACGCACCGGCCGGTCGGGTCCGAGAGGCCGGGGGGTGAGCAGGCGAGTAGGTGGGGAGGCGACCATGCGAGGAGTGCGGGCCGATGATGTCGCCGCACCGGGACGGCCGCGGGCAGGTCGGCCCGGTGCGGCGCCGGGTCCTTCAGCGGGAGGTGTCCGCTCGCGTTCCCGCCCGTATACCCGGACGCGTCGTGTCGACGTGTGCGTCGTGAGCGCGGGGTGCTTCCCGGTCGGGCGGCCCCGCCGGTTCCACCAGGGCGGCGTGGGCGAGGAGGCGACGGGCCAGTTCACGTGCCTCGGCGGGAGTGAGGGAGGCCCACACGCCGTGTTCGTCGCCCTGGTCGGGGCCCACGTCCAGGGTGACGCGGCCGATCGGCCGGTCCCGTGTGGCCAGCCGCAGTTCCTTCACGGCGATCCTGCGACCGCAGGACGTCACCAGGGGCAACTCGCCCGCCCCGGACTCCTGTAGCCGCCGCTGTCCGGACGCCATCATCGCTCTCACGCCTCTCCACGAGCAGATCCGCCGGACCGTCCACCGGGCGAGGGGACACCCCGTGCCCCGGTATCTGCCGGGCTATTCAAATCAGCATCACCCGGCTCGGGTTTGTTCCCGGCCTCCCCTTGGCACGCGCCCCCGAGAGCGGTCGCCCCATCGGTGACGGGGGCTCACACGGGCCCCCGTCCGAGCGGCGAGGGATCACGACGGCCCCTGGCCAGGGGCAGCGGTCCGGGAACGAATCGCGGACCGGAGACCATGCGCGCCGTGCGTCGCCTGGGAGGCCGCGGCCCTGCCGCGCTGCTTCCCGCCCTCGTCACCGGGCGCACCGGGCGCACGACGGGTCGCCCGGCACCGGTCAGCGGTGGGTGGAACCCTTGGTGCGCAGGGCGCCGAGACGCTCCAGGAGCAGGCCCTCCCGGGTGGACCAGGGGGAGATTTCGACACTGGTGGCCCGGCAGGCCTCCATCAGGGCTTCCGCGACCAGCGCCCCGGCCAGCGACTGCCCGGCCCGGTGCCGTGAGATACCGGGCAGACGGCCACGCTCCGCGGGCCCGCGCTCGGCCAGCACGCCCACCGCGGCCCGTACCTCTTCGATGGTCAGGCGCTGCGTCTTGCGGGAGCGGCGGCCGCCGGCGGTGGTGTAGCGGGCGAGCTGGGTGAAGGTCTTGGAACAGGCCAGCACGCGCCCGTCCGGCTCGGCCCGCGGCAGGTCGGCCACCTCGGCCAGGCGGTCGCCCAGATGGTCGCGTACCTCGGCCAGTCGCCGTTTCGAGGACACGGCCTCGCCGAGTCTCCAGTCGCGGGTGATCGTGCGGGCGCCCAGCGGCAGGGAGAGGGCGGTTCGGGGCTGCTTGGCCGTGCCGGACGCGATCTCCACGGTCCCGCCCCCGATGTCGAGCACCAGCAGGGAACCGGCCCGCTCGCCCGCCCAACGGCGTGCGGCCACATAGGCCAGGCGGGCCTCCTCCTCACCGGACAGGACCCGCAGCCGGGTGCCGGTGGCGCGCGCCACCTGGGCGAGGACCTCCTCGCGATTGGGCGCGTCGCGGATCACCGACGTGGCGAACGCGTAGACCTCCGGCAGGCACTCCTGGTCGTCGGCGAGCGTCTCGGCCACGGCGAGCTGGACGCTGCGTACACCGGATTTGCCCAGTCGTCCCGTGGCATCGAGTGTCTCGTGCAACTGGAGCCGCACCTTGCGGGACAGCACCTGCTCCATGTCGACCCCGGCGCGCCGGCGCGCCACGGTCAGCAATGCGCTGTGGCACCCGACGTCAAGTACACCTGCCTGCTGCACGGTGTTAACCCCCCGTTTCCCCGGTCGGATGAGACCTGCGAGCTCTCCATTGTCCCGCAAGCCGACCGCGGTGAGGCCACCCGATTTCGTTTCGCCTATTCAGACGCCCCTCGGCAAGATCACGGGGGCTCGGTGTCCGGTCAGGCGAGGGGGTGGGGCACCTCGCCGTCCGGGGTGTCGGCCAGCGTCACCACAGCGGTGATCCGTTTGCCGACGGGTTCCCGGCGGACCTCGAAGGCATGGCAGACGGCCATGACGATCTCCAGCCCGTGCTGTCCGACCCTGCCCGCGTCGGCGGCACGGGCCACCGGAAGGGTCGGGTCGGAATCCCACACGGTGGCCTTCACGGCGCCCTGGTCCACCTCCAGGGACAACAGGCAGGGGCCGCCCGCGTACTTGACCGCGTTGGTCACGAGTTCGCTGACGACCAGGGGCACCATGCCCATCACCCGTCCGGAGACGGGCAGCCCGGCGACCGCCTGCACCCGCGTCAGGAAATCACGGGTGAACGCCCGCGCCTGCGCTATGCACGCGGAGTCACCGTCGTACGCGACGGACGCCTCGATGAGTGCACCCCGCTGTTCCTGCTGTTCTGCTTCGCTCACCGGTTGGCCCATACGATCCGTCCCGCATTCACCGTCTCCGACTTTCCGCGTCTGCCCCGGAAATCTCGCTTCACTCCACCCGGCCGCGCAGGAGTTGCGCGGCACTCGACCGGGGTCGGCGCGGTCACGCGTCGGCCACCGTCGCGGTGACGTGCGTACCGATCTCGACCGTCCGGCTGACCGTGCAGAGCCGGTCGTGGGAGGTCTTGACCGCCCGGGGGAGGATGGCGCGGGCTCGGTCGCCGGGTTCGCCGTCCGGGAACGCCACCGAGAAGGTGACGGCGAGGTCGGTCATCCGGTTTCCGTGCTCGTCGCTGATCTTGTTGCCGGTCACGGTCACGGTGAACCGATCGGGCTCCGCGTGGCGACTGGTAGCGACATCGACATCGGCCGCGCTGCAGCCGCCGATGGCGGCGAGCAGCAACTCGACCGGGGTGAACGTGTCGCCCCCGTCGGGATCGGAACCGGTGCCGAAGGCGATCGTCCCGCCGCGCGCGTTCGTCGCGGTGAAGTGTCCGGTACCGGTCCGCTCCACGGTGACGAGGCGCAGGTTGTTGTCGGTCATACCGCCGACCCTAATGTCGTGCCGCGCCGCCCGCCTCAGGTGCTATCGGCCCGCGCGGGATACGCATCCCTGGGCCGGAGGGGGATCAGCCGCACGGCGTCCCGTGCGGGACCTCCGGCAGTGGCGCGGAGACGGCCCAGTCCTCGTCGAGCTTCTCCGCCAGCGCCGTGGCTGTCGCGGACGGAACGTGCGTCGCGGCCCAGCGGCCGACGCCGACCAGGAAGACGGCCAGATCCTCCCGGACGGAGCCCAGGAGCCGAGGGAACTGCGTCCGGGGAATGTCGATGGAGCGCCCCGTGCCCCGATCCTCGTCGGGCCAGAGCCTGACGATCCCCCCGGCGTGCTCGACCAGTGGCGTGGGATCGTGGCCGAGCCAGGGCTCCTCACCGTTCGCCAGCCCGAGCCAGTCCCGCCAGTCCTCCAGGCCGGCGCAGCATCCGGGCGCCGCCGTGACGCCGGTCGCGGTGTCCGTGAGTCTGAGGCCACCGGGAGCGATGACCCGCTCGGTGGCCGCGAGCCGGCGGATCAGCTCCCCACCGTCCTCGGGATCCGGGGCTCTCCGTCGGCGTTCCCCTTTGTTGTACGTGGCGAGAACCGCCATCGCCGTACCGGTCTCGGACGGGGACAGGCGTCCGGACAGCGGCAGGAGTCCGTCCGCGGGCGGGGCAGCGGTGGGCCAGCGGGTGAAGTCTCCGGCCGCGTAGGTCTCCACGACGGCATCCATGATCAGCACGCCGTCAGTGTGCCTGCCCGGGGGAGTGTGAGGAAGCCCGGCCACCCGCGCCGCCGACCGGGAAGCGTCGATGTCGGGTCCCGCCCTTCGGGTCGTTATCATCCGATAGAACAGTTTTTTTTAATACTTCTTTCATGATGCGGCTTTTCACCCGGGGTGGTCGATGTCCCGCAAGCCCCCGACGGGCGACGACGACGAGCTGCTCGCCAGGCTCGGGTCGCTGACCGCTCAGGCACGTGAACGCGCGGAGTTCCAGCGCTCGCAGGTCGAGCTGGCCATCGCGCTGCAACGCGGCATGCTTCCGGGTGACTTGCCGTCCGCCCCCGGGTTCGACGTCGCCGTCCAGTACGCGCCGGCCTGCTACGGCCTCAACGTGGGCGGGGACTGGTACGACGCCTTCAAGCTGCCCGACGAGCGCATCGGCCTGTCCATAGGTGACGTACAGGGCCACAACATAGAGGCCGCCGCGTTCATGGGGCAGGTCAGGGTCGGCCTGCGGGCACTCGCCTCCGTCACGAGCGATCCGGGAGAACTGCTCGCGCGGACGAACGACCTCATCCTGTCCATCGGCTCCGACCTCTTCGCGACCTGCACCTTCATGCGCCTCGACCCGGCCACCGGCGTCCTGGAGAGCGCACGGGCCGGGCACATACCCTGCGTCTGGGCGACGGCGGACGGGAAGTCCGGCATCGCCGAGGACGAAGGAGGGCCGCCGCTCGGCGTCGAGGCCGGGATGCGGTACCCGGTGACCCGGCACCGGCTCACCATCGGCGGACACTTCGTCCTGCTGACCGACGGTGTCGTCGAGGGCCCGTCGATGAACGTGGACGAGGGGCTGGACCAGGTCGTACGGCTCGCCGGAATCGCCGCCGTCGCGGGCATGTCGGCCGCTTCCCTGGCCGCCGCGGTGATCAGGGGAGCGGAACGCGTGGGACACGAGGACGACGCGGCCGTACTCGTGGTCGGCCACGGCGCGCACACCTTCCGGCCGTAGGGCGGGACGCCCGCCCGCCTCGCCGGACAGGTCCCGGATGCCCACCGGCCCCGTCGGCACGGCCCGAACGCCCGCTCGCCTCGCCGACAGGGCCTCGGCGGTGTCTGATTGCTCCTGTGGTGGGTACACACGAGCTGCCCCGACGAGCCGTCGTCGCTCTTCAGACGCTGGCGGTCGCCGCCTGCTACTACGGGGCAGGCCTGCTGGGACTTCTGCGGCAGCTCTCCGTCGAGGGGGCCGTCTTCACCCCCATCTGGCCACCCACCGGCGTGGCCGTCGCCGCCCTGGTGCTGCTGGGGATCAGCTCGTGGCTCGGTATCGCGCTCGGGGCCCTGCTGGTCGTGCTGTCCCTGTCCTCGTTCTCCTCCTTCCAGCCCTCGGTGATCGGCATCGTCGCGGGCAACACCATCGCGCCGGTCGTCGCGTACCTCCTGCTGCGCCGGGTGCGCTTCCGCCCCGATCTCAGCCGCTTGCGCGACGGCCTCGCGCTGGTCTTCCTGGCCGCCCTGGGCAGCATGATGATCAGCGCGACGGTGGATGTCGGCCTTCTGGTCCTCCAGGACAAACTCGCCGCGGAGGGCTTCTGGGCGGTCTGGCTCGCGTGGTGGGTGGGCGACGCGATGGGAGTCCTCATCGTCACCCCCATCATTCTGATGCTGTACGCCGTACGCGCGCCGGTGGGCCTGTCGCGGTGGAAGGAGGCCGCCGTCCTCCTGGCCGCGGCCTGTGTCATCGTGCCCCTCGCCACGCGCAGTCACATCAGCATGCTGTTCCTCGTCTATCCGCTGCTGATCTGGGCGGCGCTGCGTTTCGAGCTCCCGGGCAGCCTGGTGTGTGCCCTCTTCGCCTCCGTCATGGCCACCGTCGCGGCGACGGACGAGGTCGGTCCGTTCGACGAGCTGAGTCATACCGCGGGCATGATCAAACTCCAGGCGTTCAACGGCTCCATGGCTCTGACCGCACTGCTCCTGTCCGCCGTGATCACCGAGCAGCGCAACACCAGACGCTCCGTGGAGCTGGCCTGCCAGGAACTGGTGCAGGTGCTGGAACACCTGACCGCCGGGAGCTCCCCGCCCAGACCGCCCCCTGCGCAGAACAACGGCCGGGGGTGACAGCGGACGACGGCCGCGACCGGCGGCGGGGGAGGAGCGCGGTCGGGCTTCTCTCGTCTCACGCCGTCCCCGTCCCCATCGCCGTCCCCGTCGCGTCGCCGCCCGAGCCGCCGCCGCCTCGCGCGGGGTCCGGGGCCGCTCTCACCGCAGGAGCCGTGAGGACCGGTGCTGCCTTCAGCCGTCGTGGCGGCACCGTGCCGCTGCGGAGCCCGGTGAGGAAAGATGAGTCCACAAACGAAGAAACCACCGATGTGGAGGTGCGGGCACCATGCAGCACGAGCGAGCGGGCAGTCCGGCCGGTCCCGAGGACCTCGTCGACGTAGCCCGGTTGGTCACCGCGTACTACGCGCTCCACCCCGACCCGGCCGAGCCCGGCCAGCGCGTCGCCTTCGGTACGTCCGGACACCGCGGTTCGTCACTGGCGACCGCGTTCAACGAGGACCACATCGCGGCGACGAGCCAGGCCATCTGCGAATACCGCGACGGCCAGGGCATCGACGGACCGCTGTTCCTGGGCGCCGACAGCCATGCGCTGTCGGAACCCGCGAAGGTCACCGCCCTGGAGGTGTTCGCGGCCAACGACGTGGCGGTGCTCCTCGACAGCGAGGACGGCTACACGCCCACTCCGGCGGTCTCGCACGCCATCCTCACCCACAACCGCGGGCGGTCCTCGGGCCTCGCGGACGGTGTGGTCGTGACCCCGTCCCACAATCCGCCGGCCGACGGCGGCTTCAAGTACAACCCGCCGAACGGCGGCCCGGCGGGCTCCGAGGCGACCTCCTGGATCCAGGACCGGGCCAACGAACTCATCTTGGGCGGCCTCAAGGACGTACGCCGCATCCCGTACGCCAGGGCGCTCGCCGCTCCCGGCACCGGCCGCTACGACTTCCTCGGCACCTATGTGGCGGACCTGCCGCAGGTGCTGGATCTGGACGCGATCCGCACGGCCGGCGTCCGTATCGGCGCCGACCCCCTGGGCGGGGCCTCGGTCGCCTACTGGGGGCGCATCGCCGAGCAGCACGCGCTCGACCTGACCGTGGTCAACCCGCTCACGGACCCCACCTGGCGTTTCATGACGCTGGACTGGGACGGCAAGATCCGGATGGACTGCTCGTCGCCCTACGCGATGGCCTCGCTCATCGAGCAGCGCGACCGTTTCCAGATCGCCACGGGCAACGACGCCGACGCGGACCGCCACGGGATCGTCACCCCGGACGCCGGACTCATGAACCCCAACCACTACCTCGCCGCGGCCATCGCCTACCTCTACTCCCACCGGGAGCGGTGGCCCGCCGGCACCGGGATCGGCAAGACCCTGGTGTCCTCCGGGATGATCGACCGGGTCGCCGCCGATCTGGGCCGTCAGCTGGTCGAGGTGCCCGTCGGATTCAAGTGGTTCGTGGACGGGCTGGTCAGCGGCTCCATCGGATTCGGCGGAGAGGAGTCGGCGGGCGCCTCCTTCCTGCGCCGCGACGGCTCGGTCTGGACCACCGACAAGGACGGCATCATCCTCGCCCTCCTCGCCTCCGAGATCACCGGAGTGACCGGAAAGACGCCCTCCGAGCACTACGCCGGGCTGACCTCCCGCTTCGGCGAGCCGGCCTACGAGCGCATCGACGCCCCGGCGTCCCGCGACGAGAAGGCCCTCCTCGCCAAGCTCTCACCCGCGCAGATCACCACCGACACCCTCGCCGGAGAAGCGGTCACCGCGGTCCTCACCGAGGCACCCGGCAACGGCGCGCCCATCGGCGGTATCAAGGTGACCACCGACAACGCCTGGTTCGCGGCCCGCCCGTCGGGAACCGAGGACGTCTACAAGATCTACGCGGAGTCGTTCCTCGGGACCGATCACCTCCGCCAGGTGCAGGACGAGGCGAAGGCCGTGGTCTCGGCGGCCCTGTCCGGCTGAGGCCGACGGCACCGGCGCCGTGGCCTCGTCGACACGGCGCCGGCACCAACCAGGAGTGTCGTTCGGATCACCCAGGAGCAGGCGATCCGCGGCCGGGGGCCGCGGATCCGGATCAGGGTGTGTCACGAGATGGCCCGGAGCCGGCCGTGGGGTTGGTGGCGGAGTCGGTCGGCTGCCTGGGCCGTCCTCTCGTCGGCAGGGAGGAAGACGACCAGCTGTTGGGCGTCCGAGGAGAGTTCGAACGTCTCGCGAAGCAGCTGAAGTTCATACCCTGACGGGTGGTTGAGACGGAGAGCTCCACGTCGTGGAACCACATGCCGGTTCAGGCGGCGCGTGAACTCCGGGCCGGCGACGGTGGCGAGCTCGGTGGTGAACCACTCGGAGTTCTCGACGGACGGTCCGAGCCACAGGTCGAAGGCAAGCTCGTCCGCCACCTCGTCCCAGTCGGCGAAGAACGTCCGGGCGCGGGGGTCGGTGAAGACGTAGCGGGTGAGGTTCGGGGGGTCGGCGTCGAGCAGTCCGGTATGGCTCGTCACCGACTCGTAGCCGCTGGTGTGGGCGAGGACGTCGCCCAGCCGGTTGGTCACCATGGCGATTCCCGGTTCAAGGAGGCGGAGTGTCTCCAGGACCGACGGGCGGACGTCGCGGCGCGGTGGTGCGGGCTGCGTATGAGCGGAACATACGCCGCCGGTGATCTTCGCGAGGTAGCGCAGGTGGTCACGCTCGGAGCGGTCGAGACTGAGCGCGTCGGCAAGCGCGTGCACGACCGCCACCGACGGATTGCGGTCTCGGCCCTGTTCGATGCGGGTCAGGTATTCGACGCTGATGCCGGCCCGCGCGGCGAGGTCCAGGCGCCGCAGCCCCGGTGACCGGCGGCGGCCGCGATCCGGCAGTCCCAGCGATTCCGGCTGGATGCTGTCGCGCTTGGTCCGGATGAAATCCCCCAACGGCGAACCCATGCCGCGAGCATACGGCGCCGCCCGCTGATCGCGGTCTGCTGAGGCTGGCCCTGCGGGGGCCAGCCTGGGCACGGTCTGGTCGGATCTCCCCAGCGGCCTGATCGTGGTGGGCATGGAGAACAAGGACAAGCTGGTGATCATCGTCGGAAGCGTCCGGGAAGGACGGTTCGGACCTGTTGTGGGGTCGTGGGTGGCCGAACAGGCGGGCCTCCACGGTGGTTTCGATGTGGAAGTGATCGATCTGGCCGAGATCGACATCCCGTTGGCGCTGCCCCCGGCATCGCCGAAGTACGCCGGCGACGGCTACCCCCGTCCGGCGGGAATGGCGGCGCTGACGTCGGCTCTTGAGAGTGCTGACGCGTTCATCGTGGTCACGCCGGAGTACAACCACAGCTATCCCGCCTCGCTGAAGGCCGCCATCGACTGGCACTTCACCCAGTGGACGGCCAAGCCCGTCGCCTTCGTCAGCTACGGCGGTGCGGCAGGCGGCCGGCACGCCGTACTGCACCTGGAGAACGTGCTGACCGAGTTGCACGCGGTGACGATTCGCGATGGTCTCGCCTTCCCGAACTACTTCACCGCGTGGCAGGACGGTCGTCCGCTCGATCCCGCGTCCCCCGGGTACGCCAAGACGGTGCTCGACCAGCTGGCCTGGTGGGCGGCCGCACTCCGGTCGGCGCGCAGCGCCGCTCCCTACCCGGCCTGAGCGGCGACGCCGGAACACCTCCCGCTCGGGCGCACCGATCTGCCGGTCGGCAGGCTCGGGCTTGGGCGCACGAGGTTCGCGACCGCCCTCGCCCGATGCCGGACCGAGGACGGACTGTCGTCGCCGACAGTGGTCGAACTGTCCCGGGAGGCCTCGCGAATCCCGATGCCGGGCGGTTCGGCGGCATGATGGCCCGCATGCGCATCCGTATCGACGCCGTCGACCTGCCCGGCCTCACCTGCCCGGCCCCCGAGGGCCGCGCCGTCTCGGCGTACGACAACATCCACGTGGCGGTGCAACGCCGCGACCGCCCGGCCGAGCTGCTCGATCCGCAGCCGGGCGACGGTGAGTCGGCGACATGGACCCTCGACTGCACCACGGCACCGTCGCCGACGGGTATCGAGATCAAGGGCCCCTATATCCAGGACCGCCTGGGCCACCGCTTCATCTATCTGTCGTGGGGCACCGTCGACGAGGCGGGCGTCTTCAGCATGTTCCGCCGCGCCAAGCTCATGCTCGACGCCGTCCCCTCCGACGTACTCGCCGCGGCCGCGCGCGAGGGACTCCTCGTCGGGCGGCTGGGCCTGACCGACGCATGCGGCAACCCGCGGTGCGCCCGTGTCGTGCCGCCCCAGATCGCCTGGACCGCGGAACCCGCTGTGTAGGCCCTTGGCGTCCCGAGGCGCTGTCGGGGCGGCGGTGACGGCCGAGTCCGGTGCGCGGGACGCGCGCGGCAGCGTGGCCGCGATGATCGAGTTAGACCCTATAACGAAAGTTCTTGACGCCTGCCGCTGTTGAGTTATAGCCTCTAACTAAAGCGAGAGTAGATAACTCAGCGCGGAGCGCAGTGGAGGTCGTCATGAACGCCGAAGGGCTCGTCGAGGTCGTCCTGCCGGGCAAGGTGGAGCCCGAGGGGCTGGAGATCCGGCACGGCGCCGTGCCGGTCGCGGGCCCCGGCCAGGTCGTGATCCGCATGGAGGCGACCGGAGTCTCGTTCGCGGAGCAGCAGATGCGCCGCGGGCGGTACTACGACCAGCCCCCGTTCCCCTTCGTGCCCGGCTACGACCTCGTCGGCACGGTTCTCACCACCGGCCAGGGCGTCGACCCGGGGCTGGCCGGCACGCGGGTGGCCGCTCTGGTCAAGGTCGGCGGCTGGGCCAGCCATGTGCGCGTGGAAGCCGCGGACGTGGTGCCGGTCCCCGACGGCATCGGGGCGGCCGAGGCGGAGACAGTGGTCGTCAACGGCATCACCGCCTGGCAGATGCTGCACCGGAAGGCGCGCGTCCGCACCGGCCAGACCATTCTGGTGCACGGCGCCAACGGCGGCGTCGGCTCGGTCCTCGTCCAACTCGCCCGCGCCGCGGGCGTGAAGGTGATCGGTACGGCCTCCGCACGCCACCACGACGCCCTGCGGGAACGGGGCGTCACCCCCGTCGACTACCGCACCGAGAACGTCGCCGCCCGCGTGCGGGAACTCGCCCCCGGCGGGGTCGACGCCGTCTTCGACCACATCGGAGGCCGCAGCGCCGTCGACTCCTGGAACCTGCTCGCCCCCGGTGGCACGCTCGTCGCCTACGGCAGCGCCTCCACCCGGGACGACACGGGGTCCAAGCAGGGACCCGTGCTCAAGCTCCTCGGCAGGGTCTGGCTGTGGAACAGCCTGCCCAACGGCCGCCGTGCCTACTTCTTCAACGTCTGGGCCGGCCGGGCCCTGTCCAAGAACCGGTTCCGGGCCCGGCTGCGCGCCGACCTCACACAGGTCTTCACCGCCCTCAAACGCGGTGACGTGACCGCCCAGATCGCCGCCCAACTGCCGCTGACCCGGGCCGCCGAGGCCCTGCGGCTGGCCGAGTCCGGCACCGTCGCCGGAAAGGTCGTCCTCAATCCGTAGGACCGCCGGGAGCCCTCTCGCCCGACTTCCACGGGGTCGGGCGCCCTCAACGGCGACAGTGACGGGCACCGAGGTGACCTCAGGCCGCGACGGCTTGGCCGCGCGGGCCCGGCAGCCCCGTGTCAGGGTTGTTGCAGGGCCGCGAGGCCAGGAGACCACCAGGATTCCGGGCCGCCAGGCCTTCATGCAGCCGAGCCGTCGGACCGACGAGGCAGAAAAGGAGACAGCGCGTGGAGGAGAGGGAATTCATCCAAGCGGTGTCGGAGCGCACGGGTCTGTCGCGGCAGGAGTCGGCCGACCTGACCCGTGCCACGCTGGAGACGCTCGCCCATCGACTGAGCGGGAGCAAGGACCGCTCACTGGCGCTGGAGCTCCCGGAAGGCCTGGCCGAGGCCGTTCAGCGAGGGGCCACCTCGGCCATCGAGGTCTTCGGCTACGACGAGACCGTACGGCGCGTCGCCGAGCGCAACGTGCTCAAGAAGGAAGAGGCCGACAGCGGCGTCCGCGCGGTGCTCGTGACCCTGCGCGAGGCGATCAGCGAGCAGGAGTTCGGCAACCTGATGTCGCAACTAGGAGCGGAGTTCTCCAAGCCGGTCGAGGAATTCGTCGGCTGACTCGCCGCGCGTCCTCGCAAGTGCACGATTCGGGCCCTTTCGCTAACGCGCCCGGCGCACGGACACGATGCGGGCGCGGAGGCGAAGGCCGTCCCGCCCGCCCCGCGCAGAGTGCCCTCCACCTGGAAGCCTCGCTACCGCGTCCGGCGCAGGGACATGAGGCGGGCAGTCTCGCTACCGCGTTCGCCAAACAACGCCGTTCGAGGCGGACAGCCCCACAGCACCGCTTTCACCCGCCGTCCCTTCGGGGCCGGGGCGCGCGCCCCGACCCCGGGGCGCGCGCCCGGCCCCCGCCGCCAGGCTCAGGCCAGCCGGACGGTGGCCCGGCTCATGCCGAGCACCTTCTTGCCGTCGCTCATGGCGGTGAGGTCGACGC
>NZ_JBHWVI010000058.1:0-41283 GCF_042737005.1 Streptomyces sp. NPDC060027 | reverse complement strand
TACGCGCGGGGTGCCGTCGGGGGCAGCGGCGGCAGTGAGACGAGCAGCGCCCGCGAGGACGGTGAGGTGCCGGGCCGCCAGCCGGTCTCCCGGGCCGCCTCGGGCAGGGCGAGCCGGCCCGCGTTGCGCAGCGCCGGATGCGCGTAGCCCCGTAGCGCGGCGAAGAACACGGCCTGGTCCCCGATGCCGTCGGCCCGGTCGCGCAGGACCGGCTCCAGGAGTCCGAGGCCCGCGGGCTCCTGGACGTTGTCGATCAGCAGGACCGGGCGTCCGCGCCGCTGCGAGCGCTGCACCACCCCCGCGTAGGCGTCGTCGAGGTCGGCCAGCAGCGCCCGTACGAGATGGCGTTCGGCGTGTCTGCGGGAGTCGCCGCCCGCCCGGAAGTGCCGGGAGAGCAGGATCAGCGCGAGCTTGGGGCTGCCGCCCGCGTTCGGATAGTCCCGGTACCAGGTGGCGGCCCTGCGCAGCCGGCGGTGGGCCGGGGAGACGCCCTCCGTGAACGCCTCCAGGGTCGCCTCGATGATCGGCTCCGCCACCGGGCCCGTCCCGCTCATCGACGCGACGAGCTTGGAGATCACCTTGCTCATCCAGCGCCCCGCGAACCCCGACAGCCACGAGTCGGACTCGTTGAGCAGCAGGATCCGCTCCGCCTCCTGCCGGACGCGCGGCACGTCGTGGTTGCTCCAGCCGCCCGCCGCCACGGCCAGCAGCCCGGACGACAGCCGCGGAAAACCGATCCTTCCGGCGCCCTTCACCGGTTCGGCGAGCTGTTCGGCGGCCGTGGTGAGGGCCTGCCCGACCGGTGACCAGGACCCCGCCGGACGTTCGGGGGGCGGCACGGTGAACTGCCGTTCCTCGCCGTCGATCAGGGCGATGGGAGTGTGCCCGCGATAGGCGTCCCGCAGGGCGAGGAGCACGGCGGTCTTGCCCTGTCCCCGGCCGCCCGCGAAGACCACGAAGGGTGGCTGCGCGGGGTGTTCGTACGGTGTGGTGCCGAGCTGGTGCGGACGCAGACCGACCAGTCGTGACGCGAGTCCGGGCGGATCGGTGTCGAACAGCGAACCTCGACTGTGCAGTTCTGTGTGCACCGCATCTCCCCCTGGTCCGCGGTCCGGTCCGAAGTGCTGCTGTGAGGTGTATCAACAACTGCGGAAGAAGGGGCAGTTGGTTCGGGATAGGCCGCTCGACGCCCACTCGGTGCTCGTTCGCTTACGGAAATGTTCCGCCGTTCAATCGACAGTGATCGAATCGAGCTTCTCGCGCAGGTAGACATGCGAGTCGACGGATTCGTACGCGACACGGCCCACGGGGGCGGGCACCGACTCGACCAGCGTCCCCGGTGTGCATTCGCCGAAGTACACCAGCGAGATCAGTTCCTCGGCGGGCGCGTCGGCCGGCGGCGGCAGCACCCGGTGCCGTCCCGAGCGCCACCGGTCGCCGGTCCAACGGGCCATCAGATCGCCGATGTTGATCGTGAAGGCCGCCGGGTCGAAGGGCGCGTCCTGCCAGCCGTCCTCGTCCGTGAACACCTGGAGCCCGCCCTTGCCGGCCTGCCGGTCGAGGATGGTGACCGTGCCGAAGTCGGTGTGCGGCCCGATGCGGAACTGGCCCGGCTCGGGCTCGCCGACGACCTCCGTCCCCGGATACCAGTTGATGTTGAAGCCGTACGTCGGATGGTCCATGTGCCGGGTGAAGAAGTCCGGTTCGAGGCCGAGCGCCTCGCCGAGCAGCACCAGGAGGCGGTTCTCCAGCTCGCCCATCGCCGCCAGGTACTCCGTGCAGAGCTCGCGCAGTTCCGGCGCCTCGGCGGGCCAGACGTTCGGCGCGTACCACTCCGCGTTGGTCTCCGGGTCCTCGAACGGCTCGTGCGTCGCGAACGTCAGGGACTCCTTGAGGTCGGGCGGGGTCTCGGTGCCCTCCGCGTAGCCGTTGGCCTCGGCACCCGGCCCGAGCCAGCCGCGCCCGCCGACCCGGGCGGCGTACGGCTGCTTCCTCCCCGCGGGCAGTACGAAGAAGGCGCGGGCGGCCTCCCGGATGCGGCGGCGCAGCTCCGGGTCGACCCCGTGACCGGTGACGAGCAGGAAGCCGGCCGCCCGGAGGGCGTCGTCGACGGTACGGGCGACGGCGGCACGCGCCCCGGGGTCTCCGGAGAGCCAGGGGCGCAGGTCGATGGTGGGGATGCGGGAGGCGGCGGGGCCGCCGGGGCCGGTCGGGCCGGCCGGGCCGGCCGGGGTGTCGGGGCCGTCCCCGGCCGGATCCCCGGGAGCGGCCGAATCCTCGTCCCTGGCCGGATCTGAGGGAGCGGCCGGATCCGCGGGAACCGCCGAATCCGCGGGAACCGCCCCCGCTCTCGGGTCAATCACCAATGTCCTCGTTCCAGAGAGCCGGGTTCTTCTTGATGAAGTCGCGCATCAGTTCCGTGCACTCGGGATCGTCGAGCAGCACGACTCCGACGCCGTGCTCGGCGAGCCAGTCGTGGCCGCCGTGGAAGGTGGCCGCCTCGCCGACGACGACCCGGGAGATCCCGAACTGCCGGACCAGGCCGCTGCAGTACCAGCACGGCGACAAGGTGGTCACCATGGTCGTACCGCGATACGTCCGCTGCCGTCCCGCGTCGCGAAAGGCGGTCGTCTCGGCGTGTGCCGAGGGGTCGCCGTCCTGTACGCGGCGGTTGTGGCCGCGGCCGAGAAGGGTGCCGTCCGCGCCGTACAGTGCCGCCCCGATGGGGATACCGCCCTCGGCGAGCCCGGCACGGGCCTCCGCCACGGCGGTGGCGAGCCACGCGCGGGCCCGCGCCTGATCGATGCGTTCCATGACTCCACTCTCCTGTGGAACCCCACCCTCGTGGGGCCGGAACACGAGGACAGGCGCGGAAGCAGCCTCCTGGCGCGCCGGGTTCGCCCGGCCGGCGCCGGTACACGCCGGGTCGGCCACCGGAGAGACCGTGCCCTCGGCATCGGCGGGCGGTCGCGGGTGGCGGCCGTCGGCGGTGGTGGGCCCGGTCGCCGGCGGTGGTGGGCCCGGTCGCCGGTGGCGGCCGTCAGCGGTGGTGGGCGCGTCCGTACTGCCGGGCCAGTGCGTGGAAGGCCTCCTTCGGCTCCCAGTGCACGCCCGAGGCAGGGTCGCCGGGGCGGTCCTCGATGGTCTTCACGATGCTGTAGCTCGCCATGTCGAGGTCGTGGCGCGGGTCACGGGGCCGGTGCGGGGCGTCGCGGGTGACGAAGGTGTACGCCATCGCCGAGTACAGCCCCATCGCCTCGAACGCCGCCAGTACGTCCGTCAGATACGCGGCCTGCGCGCGCTCGCTGCGCACGAGACCGGCCTTGATCTCCGGCGGCTCCTTCGTGTAGTCGACGACGTCCCAGCCCATGCCGCCCTGCTCCGGCGCGCCCTCGAAGGTGCAGCAGCCGAACTCCATGACGGCGACCGGCTTTCCGAAGCGGCGGTACGGGGCGAGGTCCCGGAGGTAGTCCGACGGGCGCCGGAAGGACGAGTAGTAGTCGATGCCCACGAGGTCGAACAGGTCCCAGTCGACGTCCTCGTCCTGCGCGGCGGCGTAGGTCAGCGGCCCGGGGAAGACGGACCGGCCCACCTTCGCGGCCTTCGCGGTGAACCGGCGCAGCCGCCGGGCCATGAGCACGGGGTCGAAGTCGCCGTTGAGCAGGTTCTCCACGCGCTCCTGGATGTTCGCGCCGGGCACGATGCCGGGGACGTACAGCACGAACTCGCAGCCGACGCTCAGGTGCACCCCGGCGCCCTGCCGCCGCAGCCGCTCGGCGTACCGGCCCGTCTCCGCGAGATGGTCGAGGATCTCCCGCTCGGGCACGTCCCCGAGGGTCGGTTCGAGCCAGACGTTCAGCCCGCGCTCCGCCGCCTCGGCCGCGGTCGCGGTGAGCCGTTCGACACCGTCGCCGGTGACCTTGACGGAGTCGGCGTGCAGGTCACGGGCGACGGCGCGCAGGTCCGCCCGCATGCGCCGGACGTTCCACGCCGTCGCGGGCGTCTCCCCGGCACCGACCTCGTAGACCACACCCCGGTAGGTCAGCCCGCGCCGCCCGTTGGTCGCGCCCCTCGTCGCTCCGGCCTGCCCCGCCGCTGCCGCCCGTCCGGTTGCCCCCGCCCGCTCCGCTGCCCCGACGGGCAGCGCCGCCGCGCTCCCGACGGCCGCGGCCATCCCCAGAAACCGTGCCCGGCTGATCCCCGGTGTCCCCCGCATCGCGCCTCCCGACGTCCGGCTTTCGACCTCCGCGCTGAAGGTCCTTCGTCCTGGACCCAGTCTGGAAAACGGAACGCCGTCCCGCCGTCCGCCGATGGTCTACGGAGCCGGGCCGAAGGTATGAGGCCGGGTGCGCCTCGGAGGACTTCCGTCAGGGGCGTCCGGGGGCCGTCGGCCGCTCTCCGGCCCGCGGGCCGGGACGAAGGTCCGGGAGGGCGGTCACGGCCGCGACCGATCCGGAGCCGCCACCCGCAGCAGCAACTTCCCCGTGCTCGTCCGCGACCCCATCAGCGCGTGCGCCTCTCCGGCCGCCTCCAGGCCGAACTCCGCCGTCACCGGCAGGGTCACCGCGCCGTCGGCCACCGTGCGGAACGCGAGCGAGGCGATGTCGCGCAGGATGGCCGGGGCCGTCCTGGCGAGGCCGAGGATCGAGAACCCGGCGACCGACAGGCCGGTGGGGTAGAGCTCCGGCTGGCCCACCGTCCAGGGCTCCGCCGAGCTCGCGTTGCCGAAGGAGACCAGGCGGCCGAAGGGGGCGAGCGAGGCGAGGCTGCCGCGGAGGGTCTCGCCGCCCACCGGGTCCAGGGCCAGGTCCACTCCGCGGCCGGCGGTCGCCGCGCGGACCTCGTCCGTGAAGGAGCCCACGAACACCTCGTCGTAGCCGTGGGCGAGGGCGTACTCGGCCTTCGGGGCGGCGGAGACGACGCCGTACACCGCGCCGGCCCCGGCCGCCCTCGCCAGCCGGCCCAGCACCGTGCCCACGCCGCCCGCCGCGCCCTGGACGAGCACCGTCTCGCCGGGCTGGAGCCGGCCCACGGTGTGCAGGAGGGCGTACGCCGTGGGCAGGACGGTGGGGAGCGTGGCGCCGGTGCGCAGGTCGACACCGTCCGGCAGCGGGAAGACCGTCACGGCGTCGGCCACGGTGACGTCCGCGTACGCGCCGCCCTCCGTCAGCGCCGCGACCTCCTGGCCGACCCGCAGTCCCGTGACGTCCGGGCCGACCGCCCGGATCCGGCCCGAGACCTCGAGTCCCGGTACGAACGGCAGACGCGGTACGCGGTAGCCCTCCGACCTCGCCTTGAGGTCGGCGAAGTTGACGCCCGTGTAGGCCACGTCGACGCTCACCTGCCCAGGGCCCGGCTCGGGGACCTCCGCCTCCACGACCCGCAGGACCTCGGGACCGCCGTACTCCTCGAACTGGACCGTACGCATGGCACACCCCTGGTTGTTGCCCGGCCGGACAGCCCGCGCTCCCCGCAGACTGTTCAATGAAAAGCGAACACTCGGGAGTGTATGGTTTTCATCGAACACTCGGCAAGCGGATCAGGGAATCACCAGGGAGACCGGCGTGGCGGAGCGGACCAGTCATCGGGCGGCGCCGGAGCACACCCATCCGGACGAGGTCCCCGTGCAGACCGCTCTCGCCGCCCTCGCCGATCCCGTACGGCTCCAGCTCGTCAGGGCGCTGGCGGAGTCCGCGGAGTGGAGCCGCAGCTGCGGCAGTTTCGACGTGCCCGTCGGCAAGGCGGCGCTCAGCCATCACTTCGCCGTGCTCCGCGGCGCCGGTCTCGTCGAACAGCGCGACGAAGGCCCCAAGCGGGTCAACCGGCTGCGCCGGGCGGAGTACGACGCCCGCTTCCCTGGCCTGCTCGCACTCGTCCTGCGCGCTGAGCGGCCCCGCGAGGAGCCGTCCCGCTAGGACGAGGGGGATTCGCTCCGCCGGAGGAGCGGCCGTGCCGGCCTCGGCCCACGGGCCGCCGCGGCGCGCGAACCCCCGTTCGACCGTCCTGGGATGGGCCGGGGCGGGGCGCCGGGTCCGGGGCGCCGACCGGCGCCCATCGGCGGCACCGATGGGGTCATCGGCAGGACGCCCCACCAGCGCGTGGCCCGCCCCCGGTCCCCGCTCCTACCTTCGGGGCATGACCTCCGCCACCGCAGTCGAGAACAAGGGCACCGCCCAGCTGACCGCCGCCATGATGCTCTCCGGCACCCTCGGCGTCTTCGTCGTCGAGTCCGGGGCCTCGCCCTTCAACGTCGTCTTCTTCCGCGTCCTGTTCGGCGCGCTCGCCCTCGGCGGCTACGCGCTGGCCCGGGGATACTTCCGGGACCACGGCTTCACCCCGCGCACCCTCGGACTCGCCGCGCTCGGCGGGGTGTTCATCGTCTTCAACTGGGTCCTGCTCTTCCAGTCGTACGAGAACACCTCGATCTCCGTCGCGACCGTCGTCTACCACACCCAGCCGTTCTACGTGGTGCTGCTCGGCGCCCTGCTCTTCCGCGAACGGCTCACCGCCGCCAAGGTCGGCTGGATCGTCCTGGCCTTCGCCGGTCTGATCCTCGTCTCGGGCGTCTCCCCGGCCGACTTCGCGAACGGCGGCACGTACCTCACCGGCGTCGGCCAGGCCCTCCTCGCCGCGCTCCTCTACGGGCTGTCCACCCTGGTCACCAAGCGCATCACCGGCGTCCGGCCCCACCTCATCGCGCTCGTCCAGGTGCTGGTCGGCATCCCGCTGCTGCTCCCCTTCGCCGACTTCGGCGCGATGCGCGGGACCGGCGCGGACTGGGGGTGGCTGGTCGGGCTCGGAGTCGTCCACACGGGGCTGATGTACGTCCTGATGTACGCCGCGTACGCCAAGCTCCCGACCGCGAAGATCGCCGTGCTGGCCTTCACCTACCCGGCCGTGGCGATGGTCATGGACTGGGCCGTGTACGGCCACCACATCGGCCTCGTCCAGGCGCTCGGCGTCCCGCTGATCGTGACGGCCAGCCTGAAGGTCACGCTCCCCAGGGCCGCCGGGACCGCCGGGATCTCCCCGGCCGGACGGATCACTCGGGCCGGCCGGACTCCTCGGACACCAGTTGCCGCGCACGCTCCACGAACAGCCGCGCATGAGCCGGAAGCCGCTTCCCGGCCCGCCACGCCAGTTGAGTCCGAAGCGTGAACGGCGGTTCCCAGCGCAGTCGTACGAGCTCACCCCGCGCCAGTTCCGCGGCGACCGTCACCTCCGGCAGCAGCGCGATGCCGAGGCCGGCCGCCGCGGCCCGTTTGGTCGCCTCGATCGTGCCGAACTCCATGAACGCGACACGAGATCCTTCCGGCGCCCGGGAGTTGAGCTCGCGCTCGAACAAGTCCCGGTAGGCGCAGCCGGGTTCGGTGGCGAGCAGCGGCCGGTCCACGAGGTCGGCGGTGTCCGGTGCCGCGCCGGCCATCGGATCTCCGGGGGCGGCGACGAGCGCCAGCGGCTCCACCGCCAGCACCGCGACCTCCAGACCCGGGTGCCCGGTCTCCTCCTCCATCAGAAAGCCGACGTCGTACGTGCCCTGGCGCAGCGCCTGGCGGGTCTCGTCGCCGATGGTCGTGCGCAGCGACAGCCGCACCCGGGGATGGCGGTGGTGGAAGAACTCGAGGAGCGGCAGCAGCCGGTACGAGGTGAGGGACTCCATCGTGCCGATGGTGAGCGTGCCGGAGGGCTCCTCGGCGCCGACGACCGCGGCCCGTGCCTCGTCGGTCAGCTCGATGATCTGCCGGGCGTAGGGCAGCAGCCGTTCGCCCGCCTCGGTCAGCCGGATCCTGCTGCCCAGCCGGTCGAAGAGCTCCGTGCCGAGTGAGGACTCCAGGGCGCGGACCTGGCTGGTCACACTGGACTGCGCGTACGCCAGCTCGGCCGCGGCCCGGGTGAAGCTCAGCACGGTCGCGACCTTCTCGAAGGTCACCAGCAGGCGCAGTTCCACGTCAGGACTCTTCGTCGGACCTGCTCTGTTCCTCGCGCCGCTTCAGCTCCTCCTCGCGGCGCCGCAGGTCGGCCTCCCAGTCCTTCAGGAGGGACTCGTCCTTGCGGTTCTCGGCCTTGAGGGACTGGAGGAACTCGGGGTTGTCGTCGGGCGCGACGAACTCCGTCCGCTGGTTGCGGTGCCACTCGGAGGGCGTGGAGCCGCCCGCCGGACCCCGGCGGTTGCGGCCCGCGACCAGCCAGGCGACGGGACCGACCAGCACCTCGCCGAAGAGCAGGATGATGATGACCCAGACCACCTTGGGCAGGCCCCTGACCTCTTCCTCCGGCGTGTTCAGGCAGTCGATGAAGGCGTAGATCCACAGCGCCAGGACCAGCAGAAACGGCAGATACCTGAGCATGGCCGAACGTTCCCCCAGTGAGCGACGGCGGGGCGGCACGGGGCCCCGGTGACGGGCACAGGTTAGCGGGTGGCCGATACTTGGACACATGGCTTACGACGATCTTCGCTCCCTGCTGAGGGCGCTGGAGCGCGAGGGAGACCTCAAGCGCATCAAGGCCGAGGTGGATCCGTACCTGGAGGTCGGGGAGATCGTCGACCGGGTGCAGAAGGCGGGCGGGCCCGCGCTGCTCTTCGAGAACGTGCGCGGGTCGGCGATGCCGCTCGCGATGAACGTCTTCGGCACCGACCGGCGCCTGCTGAAAGCCCTCGGGCTGAAGTCGTACGCCGAGATCTCCGAGAAGATCGGCGGACTGCTCCGGCCGGAGCTGCCGCACGGCTTCGTGGGCGTGCGCGAGGCCTTCGGGAAGCTCGGCGCGATGGCGCACGTACCGCCGAAGAAGGTCAAGGACGCGCCGGTGCAGGAGGTGGTGCTGCGCGGCGACGACGTCGACCTCGACGCCCTGCCCGCCCTGTTCACCTGGCCCGACGACGGCGGCTCCTTCTTCAATCTCGGGCTCACCCACACCAAGGACCCCGAGTCCGGTATCCGCAATCTCGGCCTCTACCGGCTCCAGCGCCACGACAAGCGCACCATCGGCATGCACTGGCAGATCCACAAGGACAGCCGGAACCACTACCAGGTCGCGGCCCGCAGGGGCGAGCGGCTGCCGGTGGCGATCGCCTTCGGGTGCCCGCCCGCCGTGACGTACGCCTCCACCGCCCCACTGCCCGGCGACATCGACGAATACCTCTTCGCCGGGTTCCTCCAGGGCAAGCGGATCGAGATGGTCGACTGCAAGACCGTGCCGCTCCAGGTGCCCGCGAACGCCGAGGTCGTCCTCGAAGGCTGGCTGGAGCCGGGCGAGATGCTGCCCGAGGGGCCGTTCGGCGACCACACCGGGTTCTACACCCCGCAGGAGCCGTTCCCGGCGCTCACCATCGACTGCGTGACGATGCGGAAGCGGCCGCTGCTCCAGTCCATCGTGGTCGGGCGGCCTCCGACGGAGGACGGGCCCCTGGGCCGGGCGACCGAGCGGTTCTTCCTGCCCCTGCTGAAGATCATCGTGCCGGACATCGTGGACTACCACCTGCCGGAGGCGGGCGGTTTCCATAACTGCGCGATCGTCGCGATCGACAAGAAGTACCCCAAGCACGCCCAGAAGGTGATGCACGCCATTTGGGGCGCCCACATGATGTCCCTGACGAAGCTCATCGTGGTCGTCGACTCCGACTGCGACGTCCACGATCTGCACGAGGTCGCCTGGCGCGCACTCGGCAACACGGACTACGGACGTGACCTCACCGTCGTCGAAGGCCCGGTCGACCACCTCGACCACGCCTCCTACCAGCAGTTCTGGGGCGGCAAGGCGGGCATCGACGCGACGAAGAAGTGGCCCGAGGAGGGCTACAACCGGGACGGCGGCTGGCCCGAGATGGTGCTGTCCGACCCGGAGACGGCGGCGAAGGTCGACCGCCGTTGGAAGGAGTACGGGCTGTGAGTTCAGCTTCCGCGGCACTTCCGCAGCCGGGCCGCACCAAGGCGTTCCTGCGTCTCGTCATGATCGAGCACTCGGTGTTCGCGCTCCCCTTCGCGTACATCGCGGCGCTGACGGCGATGTTCGCGTGGGACAAGAACATCCACTGGGGAAAGCTCCTCCTCGTCACCGTCGCGATGGTGGGCCTGCGCACCTTCGCCATGGCGGCGAACCGGATCATCGACCGCGAGATCGACGCCCGCAACCCCCGTACCGCCCATCGTGAACTGGTCACCGGCGCGATGAGCGTGAAGCACGCCTGGACGGGCGCGCTGGTCGCCCTGGTGGTCTTCCTCGCGGCGGCGGCCCTGCTGAACCCGCTGTGTCTGGCGCTGGCGCCCATCGCGGTCATCCCGATGGTCGTCTACCCGTACGGCAAGCGGTTCACGAACTTCCCGCAGGCCATCCTGGGTCTCGCCCAGGCGATGGGCCCGATCGGCGCCTGGATCGCCGTCACCGGCACCTGGTCCTGGGACGCCGTCGTCCTCGGGCTCGCGGTCGGCGTGTGGATCGGCGGCTTCGACCTGATCTACGCCTGCCAGGACGTCGAGACCGACCGCGAGATCGGCGTGATGTCGGTCCCGGCGCGCTTCGGCATCCCGGCCGCGGTCCGGGGCGCGCGGGCCTGCCACGCGGTGACGACGGCGCTCTTCGTCTGGTACGGGGTGGCCACCGGCGCGGGTGCCTTCTTCTGGCTCGGCCTGGTGATCGTCGCGGGCGCCTTCCTCTACGAGCACTCCATCGTGAAGCCGCACGACCTCACCCGTCTGAACAGGGCCTTCTTCCAAGTCAACGGCTTCATCGGCATCGCGCTGTTCGTCTGCGCCCTGCTCGATCTTCTGGTGCGCGGGCTCACGGTCTGAATCCGGGCGGTGGCCGGATAGGCTCGACATCATGAAGCCAGGACAGACGCAGCGCCGACCTTGGATCGTGGGGGTGTCCGGCGCGTCCGGTACGCCGTATGCGGCCGCGGTGCTGCGTTCGCTGCTGGAAGCGGGGGAGAGCGTCGACCTGGTCGTCAGCAGGGCCTCACGGCTCACGCTGCTCGACGAGACCGGCCTCCCGTTCCGCGACGCCCACTGGCGGGACGACCTGCGCGAGTGGCTGGCGCGCGGCGCCGACGGCAAGCCCGGCACCTTCGACGCCTTCGAGGAGCATCTCGACGGCGTACGGCACTGGAGCGCGGGCGACCTGGCGGCGGGGCCCTCGTCGGGCTCGTACCCGGCCCAGGGCATGCTCATCGTGCCCGCGTCCACCGCCTGTGTGGCCGGAGTCGCCCTCGGCCTCTCCAAGGACCTGCTGCAGCGGGCCGCGAGCGTCACGCTCAAGGAGGGGCGCAAGCTGGTCGTCGCCGTGCGGGAGACCCCGCTGAACGGGCAGACGCTGCGTCACCTGGTCTCACTGGACGACGCGGGCGCGACCGTGCTGCCCGCCTCGCCGGCGTTCTACGCGGGCGCCACCCACATCCAGGACCTGGTGGACTTCGTCGCCGGGCGGGTCCTCGACGCGGCGGGCGTCGAACACGCGCTGTACCGCCGGTGGAAGGGCGAACTCGGGGGCGGTTCCCGGGGCGACACCACCTGAGGGACGCGCCCGAGGCGCCGGGCACCAACAGCAGTTCAGGACCTCTTCGGACCTCTCGACACCTCACACCTCTCAGACTTCTCAGACCTCTCAAGACCTTTTCAGTGGAAGGCTTCGATCGCATGGACGCGGTGGACAGGCAGCTCATCCAGGCCCTGAGGGAGAACGGCCGGGCCTCCTACGCGGAGCTGGGGCGCCTCGTCGGTCTGTCGGGACCCAGTGTCACCGACCGCATCAACCGGCTGGAGGCGGCCGGCGTCATCACCGGATACCGCGCCACGGTCGACTCGGCCTCGCTCGGCCTCGGCGTCACCGCCCTGATCGGCATCTCGCTCTCCGACGCCGCCGACCACGAGGACGTGGCCCGGCGTCTGCGCGACCTCAGCGAGATCGAGGACTGCTGGTTCATCGCGGGCGACGACTCGTTCATGCTCAAGGTGCGGTCGAGCGACGTCGACGGTCTGGAGAAGACCATCCGGCGCCTGTCGGGCACCAAGGGCGTCTCCCGTACCCGTACGACGATCGTGCTCTCCACGAAGTGGGAGAACCGGGTCGGAGAGCTGCCCGAGGAGGAGTAGGCGCGAAGCCCCTGGTGGGGCCCCGACCGCCGAAAGGCGGGGGAGTACGGTTGGCAGGGTTCGTCAAGGGAGAGGTAATCGCATGGATGTCGGGCTCAAGCGCGAGCTGGAGGACAAGGTCCGGGCCGGTGAGCGGCTCACCCGCGAGGACGGCATCGCGCTGTACGAGTCGGACGACCTGGCCTGGCTCGGCGGGCTCGCGCACGAGGTGCGCACGAGGAAGAACGGCGACGTCGTCCACTTCAACGTCAACCGTCACCTCAACATGACGAACGTGTGCACCGCGTCCTGCGCGTACTGCTCGTTCCAGCGCAAGCCGGGCGAGAAGGACGCGTACACGATGCGCATCGAGGAGGCCGTCCGCCTCGCCAAGTCGATGGAGGGCGAGAACCTCACCGAGCTGCACATCGTCAACGGCCTGCACCCGAACCTGCCGTGGCGCTACTACCCGCGCTCGCTCAGCGAGCTGAAGAAGGCCCTCCCGGACGTCTCGCTGAAGGCGTTCACGGCCACCGAGATCCACCACTTCGAGACCATCTCGGGGCTGTCGGCCTCGGAGATCCTCGACGAGCTGATCGAGGCCGGTCTGGAGTCGCTGACCGGCGGTGGCGCGGAGATCTTCGACTGGGAGGTCCGGCAGCACATCGTCGACCACCGCACCCACTGGGAGGACTGGTCGCGCATCCACCGCCTCGCGCACGAGAAGGGTCTCAAGACCCCGTGCACGATGCTGTACGGGCACATCGAGGAGCCCCGCCACCGCGTGGACCACGTGCTGCGGCTGCGTGAACTCCAGGACGAGACCGGCGGCTTCCAGGTCTTCATCCCGCTGCGCTACCAGCACGACTTCGTGGACATGAAGGACGGCAAGGTCAGGAACCGCCTCCAGGCGCGCACCCAGATGGCGACCGGCGCCGAGGCCCTGAAGACCTTCGCGGTCTCCCGGCTGCTCTTCGACAACGTCCCGCACGTCAAGGTCTTCTGGGTCATGCACGGCGTCCAGACCGCCCAGCTCGCGCTCCAGCACGGCGCCGACGACATGGACGGCTCGGTCGTCGAGTACAAGATCACGCACGACGCCGACAACTACGGCACCCCGAACAAGCTGACCCGCGAGGACCTTCTCGACCTGATCCGCGACGCCGGCTTCCGCCCCGTCGAGCGCAACACGCGGTACGAGATCATCCGCGAGTACGACGGACCGGACCCGGCGCGCCGCGAGTCGCCGCAGCCCATGCGGGTCTGAACATGGCGCCGGTCTTCGAACTGGACCCGGCGGTCACCCCGGCCTCCGGGACGGGGTGGTCGCCCTCTGGGTGGACGTCTCGAACTCGGGCGGCTCCGTCGGCTTCGTGCCGCCGGTGACCGCCGGCGACGTGCGCCCCGAACTCGTGAAGCACTTCGTCGCCATGGCGGAGGGCCGCACCCGGCTCCTGGTCGGGCGGGACGAGGAGGGCGGCGTCGCCGCGACCGCCTTCCTCACCCACAACACCCACCGGCTGATGAGGCACTGGGTCTGGCTGTACACCGTGATGGTGCACCCCCGGCACCAGGGCAAGGGGTACGGCCGGGACCTGCTCGCCGCGGCCGAGGACGCCGCGGGCCGCCTCGACGGCGTCGAGGCGATCCGGCTGACCTGCCGGGGCGGGGAGGGGCTGGAGCGCTTCTACGCGTCCTGCGGCTACAAGGAGGTCGGGCGGGTGCCCGGCGCGATCCGCGTCGCGCCCGGCGACGAGCGGGACGACATCACGATGCTGCTGTCCCTCGCACTCCGCGACTGAGGACCCCCTGCAAGATCGCCGCCCCGTCGTGCTTCACTGGACGGGACCCCTTTGGGAACGTTCGGAACGGAAGAGTGGATTGAGATGCTCCGCTACACACTGATGCGCCTCGGGATCTTCGTAGGCTGCCTCGTGGTCGTCTGGGGCCTCGTCTACTCGGGCGTCGCCCCGCGCGGCCTCGGCGACTCCAACTACATGTGGGTCGTCCTGCTGTCCTTGGTGATCTCCGCGCCGATCAGCTTCGTCGTCCTGCGGGGGGAGCGCGACCGTGCCTCGGCCCAGGTCGTCGCCCGCGTGGACCGCGCCAAGGCCAACCTGGAGCGCAACCGCAACCAGGAGGACGTCGCCGTCGACGAGGCCGCCCACAACTCCCGGACCCAGGCCTCCTGACGCTCCCGCACCCCTGGAGCCGGGTCCCCTGACGCTCCGGTGCGTCCGGCCCGGGGCCGGCCGATCGTAGGCTTGCCCGCATGGGTGCTGTGAAGAACAAGCGGATGCCGCGCGCGGTACGCGAACAGCAGATGCTGGACGCGGCCGTACGGACCTTCGGACAGCGTGGGTACCGGGCCGCGTCGATGGATGAGATCGCCGAACTGGCGGGCGTGTCCAAGCCGTTGGTGTATCTGTACCTGAACTCGAAGGAAGACCTGTTCACCGCGTGCATCCGGCGTGAGGCCAAGGCGCTCACCGTCGCCGTCCGTGCCGGTGTCCGGCACGGAATTCCCGCCGACCGGCAACTCTGGGAAGGGCTGCGGGCGTTCTTCACCCACACCGCCGAGAACCCGGACGGCTGGGCCGTCCTGCATCTCCAGGCCCGCACCCACGGGGAGCCCTTCGCGGCCGAGGTCTTCGCGATGCGCGAGGAACTGGTCCAGTTCGTCACGCAGTTGATCGTCGTCGCCGCGCGTGAGGCGCACCGCGATCCGTCGCTGCCCGCACGGGAGGTCGCCGGGCTCGCGGAGGCACTGGTCGGTGCGGCCGAGTCCCTCGCCGCGTGGGCCAACACCACACCGGGCGTCTCGGCCCGGCAGGCCGCCGCCACCCTGATGAACTTCGCCTGGGCGGGACTCGGCACGCTGATGCAGGGACGGCCGTGGTCCCCGCCGGCCGCGGGCGTCCCGGAGATCCCGCCCCAGCCCGCCGCGGAGGTCTGACCCTCTGCCGGACGGCCTCCGGTCCGCGTCGGAGGTCACCCGCTCCGCGGGTTGATCGGCCGTACGTCGCCGGTCAGATGGACCAGCTCGCCCGCCCGGAGTTCGAACGACGGGCCCCGCACGGCGTACGTCACCGTCCCGGGGAGCAGGACCGGCGCCCTGAACTCGGCCCGCACACCCACCGCTTCCTGCGGCCCGTACTCGGCGAGGCAGCGGGCGACGGTCCACATGCCGTGCGCGATGGCGCGCGGGAAGCCGAACAGGCGGGCGGTGAGGGGGTGCAGATGGATGGGGTTGCGGTCCCCGGAGACGGCGCCGTAGCGACGGCCGACGTCCTGGGCGAGGTGCCACTCGGCGACGGCCGGCAGTGACGTCCGCTCCTTCGGCGAGGTGTTCCGCGGGGTTTCCTCCCGGGAGCGGTGCCGGGCGAGGTAGGTGCTCCTCGACTCCCACACGAGTCCGCCGTTGCTCCGCGCCTCGGTCAGCACGGTCGCCTCGGTGCCCCGCCGGTGCGGCGCCAGTCCCTCGACCAGCACGGCGAGTTCGTACTCCGCGGTCGCCGTGGGCTCCTGGTGCTGGGTGATCTCGATCGACGTGTGCACCAGCCCGAGCAGCGGCAGCGGGAACGCGCGCGCCGCCATGATCCGCATGACCAGCGGAAAGGCGAGCACATGCGGATACGTGACCGGCAGGACGTCCGCGCTGGTCGCGAACCCGCACACCCGCTCGTACGCGGCGAGGTGGGCGAGGTCGACCCGTACACCGGAGAGGACGAGCCGGGTGGCGGGGACCGGGGCGTCCGGGCGGGGGCGCTTGAAGGGGGAGAGCACGGCGCCGCGGGCCAGCAGCGGGGTGAGGGTCCGGGTCCGGGGTGCGGTGCCGGCGGGGCTCGGACAGCGGTCGGCCATGGTTCAGCTCCCAGCTCGGACGTAAATTTACTCTGGAGTAAGTTACCCGGGGTATGGGTATGTCAGGGCGGAGGGGCGGGTCGAGATGAGTCGCCACGATCTCCGGGGGCGGATCCTCGGCGAGGGGTTCCGGAGCCGCTCTTCCGTGGGCGGGCGGAGCCGGGGCGGCGGGGGCGCGAGGGGGCACAGCTACCCCGGGTAACCCGCACCTCGCCCGCCCCAAAGCGTCACAAACCCCACACTCCCGGGCCGTAGGATCCCCGTTTCACCGGGTTGCCGAGACCCCCTGACCCCCCACTCTCCAGGGCCGTACGAGGACGCGCGCCCCGCGCTCCTCCGAGCCCGCACACGCCTTGCACCCGCCCCGGCCTCCGGCCGACAAGGAGCCGCCTCGTGTCCAGCCCGTACTCCCACGACTCCGCCCCTCCGCTCCCGGAGCCCGAGATCAGGCGGCTGGACGGCGTCGTGCGCGAGGTCGCGGTGCCGCCGATCGCGGGGCAGGTGACGCACGGCTCCCTCGCGGACATCCCGTTCGACAACGCGGTCGCGGCCCCGCGTGAGGCGGTCCTCAGCCGGAAGGCGCCGGACGGCGGCTGGACGGACGTGACCGCGGCCGAGTTCGCCGATCAGGTGCTGGCGGTGGCCAAGGGGCTGATCGCGGAGGGGCTCGTGCCGGGCGACCGGATCGCCATCATGGCCCGGACGACGTACGAGTGGACCCTCCTCGACTTCGCCGCCTGGGCCGCGGGCCTGGTCACCGTGCCCGTCTACCCGACCTCCTCCGCCTTCCAGACCCGCTGGATCCTCCAGGACTCGGGGGCCGTCGCGCTCGCCGTCGAGTCCGTGGCACAGGCCGCGACGCTCGGCCCCGAGCGCGAGCACATCCCCGACCTCCGCCACATGTGGGTCTTCGAGAAGGGCCATGTGGAGCGCCTCGCGGAACTCGGCCGCGATGTCCCCGACCAGGAAGTGGCCGTACGACGCGGGGTGCTGGGCCCGGACACCGTCGCCACCCTCATCTACACCTCGGGCACCACCGGCCGCCCCAAAGGCTGTGTCCTGACCCACGGCAACTTCTTCACCGAGGTCGACAACGCGGTGGAACTGCTCTACCCGATCTTCAAGGCCCGTACCCGGGACCCCGCCTCCACCCTCCTCTTCCTCCCCCTCTCGCACGTCTTCGGCCGGATGGTGGCCGTGGCCTGCCTGCGCGCGCGGGTGAAACTCGGCCACGCCCCGAGCCTCCAGACCGAGGAACTGCTCGCGGACCTGGCCTCCTTCCGGCCGACCTTCCTGCTGGCCATCCCGTACGTCCTGGAGAAGGTCTTCAACACCGGCCGCGCCACGGCCGAACGGATGGGCCGCGGCTCCTCGTTCGACCGGGCGGCGCGGATCGCCCAGAGATACGGCGAGGCCGTCGAGGCGAAGCAGCACGGCACCGGTCCCGGCCCGAGCCGGAGCCTGCGCACGGCCCGCGCCCTCTACGACCCCCTCGTCTACCGGCGTATCCGCAACGCCCTCGGCGGCCGGGTCCGGCACGCCATCTGCGGCGGCTCCCCGCTGGGCCGTCGGCTCGCCGCCTTCTACGCGGGCGCCGGGATCGAGATCTTCGAGGGGTACGGCCTGACGGAGACCACGGCCGCCGCGACCGTCACGCCCCCGCAGAAGCCGCGCCTCGGCACGGTGGGCCGGCCCCTGCCGGGCACCCGGGTGAGGATCGCCGCCGACGGGGAGGTGCTGCTGTGCGGCGGACAGGTCTTCCGCGGCTACTGGGACCCGCACGCCGGCGGAGTCGTCGACGCCGCGCCGGACGGCTGGTTCGCTACCGGCGACATCGGTGAACTGGACGACGGCGGCTACCTCGCCATCACCGGCCGCAAGAAGGAGATCCTGATCACCGCGGGCGGCAAGAACGTCGCCCCGGCGCCCCTGCAGGACTTCCTCCGTTCCCATCCGCTGATCGCCCAGTGCATGGTCCTGGGCGACCGCCGTCCCTTCGTCTCCGCCCTCGTCACCCTCGACCCCGAGGGGGTCACACACTGGCGCCGGATGAACGGCAAGCACGCGGTTCCCGCCGAACTCGTCATGGACGACCCCGAGTTGCTGGCCATCCTGCAACGCGCCGTCGACGAGGCCAACAGACTCGTCTCGCGCCCCGAGTCCATCCGCCGCTTCACCGTCCTGCCCGTCGACTTCACCGAGGAGGCCGGGTACCTCACCCCCTCCATGAAGCTGCGGCGCGCGGCGATAGAGAAGGACTTCAGCAAGGAGATAGAGGCCCTGTACGCGACGTAGTCCCGGTGCGGGACGCCGCCTGTACGCGACGTGGCCCCGGTGCGGGGCGCCGCCCGTACGCGACGTGGCCCTGGTGCGGGGCGCCGCCGGGACCCGGAGTGATTCGAACGGCGGCCCACAGCCCCCTAGCCGACCCCGGCCACGCGCAGTCCCGCCGTGGTGGCCGCGGCCCCCAGCACCACCACCACGAACGGGGCCCGCCGCCAGGCCAGTACTCCGGCCGCCAGCACCCCGGCGGGCCGGGCCCATCCGGCGAAGCCGCGGGCCTCGGTGAGCGCGCCCGTGGCGAGCAACGCGACGAGCAGGACCACCGCTCCCGCGGACAGCAACCTCCGTACCCGGGCGGAGAGTTCGACCCGTCCGTGCAGCAGCGGACCGGCCAGCCGGAAGGCGTACGTCCCGACGGCCAGGGCGAGGACGGCGGCCAGGGCCGGTGCCGTGCCGCTCATGCCGGCCTCCCGCCCAGGAGCAGCAGCCCGGTGAGGGCCATGAGCACGGGCACCCCCACCGGGACGAGGGGCGTCAGCGCCAGTGCCGCCGCGCCTCCGGCGAGTGCGGCGCGTCGTACGCCGCGGTCCCCGCGCAGCGCGGGCAGCACCAGCGCCACGAGCACCGCGGGAAACGCGGCGTCGAGTCCGTAGCGTCCGGTGTCGCCGAGCGCGCCCCCGGCGAGGGCGCCGAGAAGGACGCACAGGTTCCACGACGCGTAGAGGCCGAGCCCCGAGATCCAGAAGGCGGCCCGGCGACGGGCGGGGTCCGGCTGGGCGAGGGTGAAGGCGACCGTCTCGTCGGTCACGAGGTGGGCGCCGATCCAGCGGGTGACGCGGCCCCGCCCGATGACGTCGGCGACGGCGAGACTGAAGGCGGCCGTGCGGGTGTTCAGCAGCAGTCCGGTGGCCGCCGCGGCGAACGGTCCGCCCCCGGCGAGGAGTATCCCGACGGCGCTGAACTGGGCGGAGCCCGCGTACACCAGCAGCGACATCACCACCGGCAACCACAGCGGTAGCCCTCCCGCGACGGCGATGGCCCCGAAGGAGACGCCGACGATCCCGCCGGCGAGGCAGACGAGGGCCACGTCCCGCAGCAGACGCGGGTCATGGGACGGGAGTGGTGTTCGGAGCAGCGAACGCATGTTTTCTACAATGAACAGCAAGCACCTCGTTCGTCAAGGCGAACGATCGGACCGATGGAGAGAACGACATGACCGATGACGGCTCCGACGTCCCCCCGGCCCGCCTTCCCCTCGACTGGATCGCCGCCTCCCTGCGCCGCGAACGCGCGCGGGCCGGCCTCTCCCTGTCCGAGCTGGCCAAGCGCGCCGGGATCGCGAAGTCCACGCTGTCCCAGCTGGAGGGGGCGAGCGGTAATCCGAGCATGGAGACGCTCTGGGCGCTGGGTGTCGCGCTGGGCGTGCCGTTCAGCGCGCTGGTCGAACCGCCGACCCCGGCCGTCCAGGTGATCCGTGCGGGGGAGGGCCCGACCGTCCACTCGGAGCAGGCGGAGTACGCGGCGACGCTGCTCTCCGCGAGTCCGCCGGGAGCCCGGCGCGACATCTACCACCTGCGGGTGGAACCGGGTGCGGCGCGGGAATCGGAAGCGCACATTCCGGGAAGTGTGGAGCACCTGATCGTGGGCGCGGGACGGCTGAAGGCGGGCCCGCGCGGCGAGGAGGTCGAACTCGGCCCCGGTGACTACATGGCGTACCGGGGCGATGTGCCGCACGCGTACGAGGCGCTGGAACCCGCGACGACGTTCGTGCTCGTGATGCAGCACGTGTGACGGGTGTCCGGGAAGGCGGGAGAGCCAGGGAAGGCGGGGAGAGCCCGGAAGGGCGGGCGGGGTCCGCGCCGGAGCAAAGGCAGGAGCCCCACGACCGGCTGGTCGCGGGGCTCCTTGGGTACTGCTATCCGTTCCGGATCAAAGCATTGGGCTCATGGAGCCGAAGGCTTAGAGCGGGGTGACGTTCTCCGCCTGCGGGCCCTTCGGACCCTGCGTGACGTCGAAGGAAACCGACTGGTTCTCTTCGAGAGAGCGGAATCCGCTCGCGTTGATCGCGGAGTAGTGGACGAAGACGTCCGGGCCGCCGCCTTCCTGGGCAATGAAACCAAAGCCCTTTTCGGCGTTGAACCACTTCACGGTTCCGGTAGCCATAAGCCCTCCTTGGGCCCAAAGGGTTGCCCTGCTCCAGAACCTGCGATTGTGTAAACAACTGCATACGTCTGAAAACGACGAGAGCCCGCGGTCACATGCTCCGCAGGCTCTGTACTGCAAGGGAAACCAAACTGCAACTTGCGGCGAGCCTAGCACGCAGGCAGCCGAAAGCAATAGAGGCAAAGATCACGTCATCCGGAAGATCGGCCCGTACGGGCGAGGGGTCTGACGTGCGTTGACTTCGGGGTGTCACAAAGGTTGACACGGGGGGTCCCGATGGTTTCCACCAGCACACGCCCACCCTGGAACCCGCACCGTCCCGCATGGGGTCTAGCCTCGCGATGTGGACAATTCTCGCACCCGGCCGCGCGTCGGCCACATCCAGTTCCTGAACTGCCTGCCCCTGTACTGGGGGCTCGCGAGAACGGGCACGCTCCTCGACTTCGAGCTCACCAAGGACACCCCGGAGAAGCTCAGCGAGCAACTGGTGCGAGGGGATCTCGACATCGGGCCCATCACTCTCGTCGAGTTCCTCAAGCACGCCGACGAACTGGTCGCCTTCCCGGACATCGCGGTCGGCTGCGACGGCCCCGTGATGTCCTGCGTGATCGTCTCGCAGGTGCCCCTCGACCAGCTGGACGGCGCCCGCGTCGCCCTCGGCTCGACCTCGCGCACCTCCGTGCGGCTCGCGCAGCTGCTGCTGGCCGAGAAGGTCGGCGTCCGGCCGTCGTACTACACGTGCCCGCCCGACCTGAGCCTGATGATGCAGGAGGCCGACGCCGCCGTCCTCATCGGCGACGCGGCGCTGCGCGCCAACCTGCTCGACGGGCCGAAGTTCGGACTCCAGGTGCACGACCTCGGCGCCCTGTGGAAGGAGTGGACGGGCCTGCCGTTCGTCTTCGCCGTGTGGGCGGCCCGGCGCGACTACCTGGAGCGCGAGCCGCTCGTCACCCGCAAGGTCCACCAGGCCTTCCTCGCCTCCCGGGACCTCTCCCTCGACGAGGTCTCCAAGGTCGCCGAGCAGGCCGCCCGGTGGGAGGCCTTCGACGAGGCCGTCCTGGAGCAGTACTTCACGACGCTCGACTTCCGCTTCGGCGGCCCGCAGCTGGAGGCCGTACGGGAGTTCGCGCGCCGCGTCGGCTCCACCACCGGGTTCCCGGCCGACGTGAACGTACGGCTCCTCCAGCCGTGAGCCACCGACCGTCGCGGTGCCGATAGTTTCGGGGCTCCGGGCGCGCACGGCACTACGCTGCTGGGCAGTGTCTACGGGGGAGGGGGAGCCGTGACTGCCATGCAGCCGCTCGGAGTCGACGAGCCCACGGTCGTGGGGCCCTACCGGCTGCTCGGCCGGCTGGGCTCGGGCGGCATGGGGCGCGTGTATCTGGGACGCAGCGCGGGCGGGCGTACGGTCGCGGTCAAGATCGTGCATCCGCACTTCGCGCTCGACGAGGAGTTCCGGGCCCGCTTCCGCCGCGAGGTCGACGCCGCGCAGCGGGTGGGCGGCGCGTGGACGGCCCCCGTCCTGGACGCCGACCCGGAGGCGCCGATCCCCTGGGTCGCCACCGGCTACGCGGCCGGCCCTTCGCTGACGGGCGCCGTCGCGGACGGCGGACCGCTTCCGGTGCACTCCGCGCGTGTTCTCGGCGCCGGGCTCGCCGAGGCGCTCGCGGCGGTCCACGCGCTCGGCCTCGTCCACCGCGACGTCAAACCCTCCAACGTGCTGCTCACCCTCGACGGCCCGCTCCTGATCGACTTCGGCATCGCCCGGGCCACGGACGGCACCGCCTCCCTGACCTCGACGGGCGTCTCGGTCGGCTCCCCCGGCTACATGTCCCCCGAGCAGATCCTCGGCAAGGGCGTCACGGGAGCCGCGGACGTCTTCTCGCTCGGCGCGGTCCTCGCGTACGCCGCGACCGGCGAGCCCCCCTTCCCCGGCGACTCCTCCGCCTCCCTCCTCTACAAGGTGGTGCACGAGGAGCCGCGACTCGACTCCCTGGACGGCGAGTTGCGCGAGCTGGTGGCGTCCTGCCTGGCCAAGGAGCCTGCGGCGCGGCCCACTCCGGGCGAGGTGGCCGTCCGGCTCGCACCGCAGGGGGCCGCCCGGCTGGTGTCGGCGGGATGGCTGCCGGGCTCCCTGGTCGAGCAGGTGAGCCGAAGTGCCGTACAGCTGCTGAACCTTGAGGCGACCGGCGCCGCGGAGGTCGCGCCCTCCGGGCCGGTGGGCTTCAGCAGCCCCTCGGTGGAGTCCGGTCCGGGTACCGCGAGCGCCGCCGGGTCCGGAGCGGCGACGCCCGGCGGGGTGGCCGGAGCGCCGGGCGGCGGCTTCGGAGGTCCGGGCCCGGGCTCCGCGGCGCCCGGCTCGGCCGGCGGGTTCGGGCCGCCTCCTCAGGGCTTCGGGCCGCCTCCGCCTCCGATGCCCACGTACGTACCGGGGCAGCGCGAGAGCCGGGCCGCCGGACCCCAGGATGCGGTACACCGCGAGGGTGCGCCGGGTCAGCAGCCGTACGACCGCCCGGGCAAGGTCTCCGTCAGCGTGGCCGCGACCTCCGCGCCCGGATCCGACGGGCGCGGCCGCAGGATGAGCTGCACGGTCGCCCTGGCGGTCGCCGGAGCGCTGGCGGCGGTGACCGTGGGCTCGGCGTTCCTCTTCGACCTGCTGCCGGGCGGCGGCGACACGAACGACCAGGGCAGCGCGTCGGGCGAACGTCCGTCGGCCACCGCGAGCCGGAGCGCTTCCGACGCGGGTCCGTCGGCGAGCGCGAGCGAACCCGGACCGGATGACACGGCGAGCCCTTCCGAACCGGGTTCCTCGGCGAGCGCTCCCGAACCGAGCGGGCAGCCGTCCACGATCCCGGCCTCCTACCTCGGCACCTGGGAGGGCGACGGCCTCGCCCTCAACGGCACCCTCCCCATGGGCACGTTCCGCGTCACCGTCCACCAGGCCGCCGTGGGCGAGGAGTTGGGCACCTTCCGGCAGACCGACCAGATCGGCGGCATCTGCGACGACGTCCTCATCCTCAAGAAGGTCACGAAGAAGCAGATCGTCGCCACGAGCGTGGCCGAGAAGTCCAACCGCGACGTCTGCACCAAGGGCCGGCACGAGGTACGGCTGACTCCCGTCGGCAGCTCCCTCACCTACGACACGGACAACGCCGAGGCGGGGGATCCGGTGGCCAGGATGACGAAGGTCGACTGACCGGGGGCACCCGGTTCAGCCGGCCGACGCGTCCTCGCGGGCATTCGTGACCTTGATGAGCACGGCGATCAGCGCCGCGGCGACGAGCACTGTCGAGAGCAGGCCGAGGGCCCAGACCCAGGGGTACTCCTCGTGGACCCAGCAGGGGTCGCCCAGGCTGTAGCACCCGGAGTCCCAGTTGCGCCGGTACCTGGGGCGCGTGGTCGCGGCCACGACCAGCGCCCAGAAGACGCAGACGGCGAGGCCGGGCAGGGAGGCGGCCACCCAGCCGAGCGAACGCAGCGGGCTCACCTTCCACTTCATCCGGGAGAGCGTCGCGATCACGACGGCGAGCCCGAGCGGCAGTACGGCACCGACGGCGGCCGCGAAGCCGTACCCGCCGCCGGGTGAGGCGGGGGCGACCCGGCCCCAGAGCTCGGGCCCCCACTCATGCTCGGTCATGGCGAACCCGGCGACCGCCACCAGACAGACCAGCAGGATCAGGCAGCCCGAGCCCGCGTCCTTCCAGGACGTCTTCTCCTTCGCCTGCTGCCACGCGGACGGCCGCTGCCGCACATGTTCGTAGCGCAACGCCGCCACCGCGGCCCTCCGCCGCTTCGGCTTCGCCGATCCGCTCACCGGATCCGCCCCCTCTTCCTTCTCCCGCTCTGCCTTCGCTTCCTTCTCCGCCTGCTCTGCCTTTTTTTGCCTTCTCTCACCTGCCCGACGCGGCGGGTCACATCGGCGTCGTCACCGTCAGCGGCTCGCCGTCCCCGAGGTGCAGCAGGCCCTTGCCGGGCGCGACCGGCCCGCCGACCATGCTCCGGTTCGTCCGGATGCCGATCAGCTCGCCCGCGGAGGAGTCCTGGGGGGAGAGCAGGATGCCGCGGCGGCCCTTCTTCATCTCGACCTGCCAGCCGGAGAAACCGCTGCACACGTCCTCCTCGTCACCGGCGATGACCAGGCCGAGACCGCGTTCGGTGCCGCGCTGCACGATCCGCTTGAAGACCGTCTGGGCGTCGCAGTCCTCCAGGACCTCGCCGTCGTCGACCAGGACCACGATCGGCTCCTCGCGCGACGCCGAGTCGATGGCCTCGCGCAGGTCGTCGCTCTCGATGTCGTCCTCGTCGAAGACCTTCAACACGCCGTCCTGTCCGTCCAGTTCGCGCAACGGTGACGGGCGGGGCGCCGCGACGACCAGACGTACGCCCTGGGCCAGATAGGACCGGGCCATGTTCAACAGGGTCGTACTCCGGCCGGACTTGGCCGGGCCGGCGATGACGAACGTCGGCACGCCCTGGGAGAGGTCAGGACCGAAGCCCATGATGTCGTCGCCGCCGATGCCCACCAGACTCCACAGCCTGGAGCGGGAGGCGTCCGGGTCGCGCATCTCCCAGGCGTCGGTGAAGCCGATCCGGGTGGGCAGCACATCGACCCGGAACGGGCGCCTGGCACGCGGCAGTTCCGCGTCGCGGGCCGCGGCGGCCTCGCCGATCGCCCCGATCGCGGCGGCCTGGCCCTGACCCGTGGAATCCTCGGTGAGCAGGGCGAACTGGGTCTCGGTGCCGTGCTCGTTGCGGTAGCCGCGGCCGGGCGGGATCTCCTCGGGGATCTTGCGGGCGTTGATGCCGATCAGCGAGAAGTCGGAGCGGTCGGCGAGCCGCAGACCGTACTTGTCCTCGGTGAGCGAGCCGATCCGGGTGGAGAGGATCTGGCGGTCACCCGTCATCACCAGGTGCAGGCCGACGCTCGCGCCCTCCCGCATCATCGCGGTGAGCTGGTCGGTCAGGTCGCCGTGGTCGTACTCGCCGAGCGTCGGCAGCCAGCCCTCCCACCGGTCGAGCAGCACCACGATGTGCGGAAGCCGCTCGTCCTCCGGCACCGCGGCCCGCTGCTCGCCGATGTCGGCGAAGCCCTTGTCCGCCAACAGATCCTGTCTGCGGGTGAGTTCACCCTTCAGGCGGGCGATGAGGCGGACCACGCGCTCGGTCTGGTTGCGGCCGACGACGGCGCCGCAGTGCGGCAGCCGCGTCAGCGCGTTGAGTGCGCCGTTGCCGCAGTCGATGCCGTACAGATGGACGTCGGCCGCCGAGTGGGTGCGGGCCAGCGAGCCCGCGATCGTCCGCAGGATCTGTGAACGGCCACTGCGCGGGGCACCGCCGATGAGCAGATGCCCGAAGGTGGCGAAGTCCACCACGACGGGTCGGCGGGCCTGGTCGGCGGGCAGGTCCTCGACGCCGTACGGGGCGGGCGGCAGCTTGCCCGGACCGCCCGCGAACGCGGGCACCCGGATCTCGTCGAGCAGCAGCGTCTCGGAGAGCGCGGGCAGCCAGGGGCTGTGCTGCGGCGGGATGCCGAGGGAATGGTTGGCCTCGCGCACCGCGTCGACCAGGACCTTCAGGTCGGTGATCTCCTCCTCCTCGCGCTGCTCGGCCTTCGGCTTGACCAGCGCGGCCCGCCCGAGGTCCTCCCAGGCGAGCGGTCCCGCCCAGGGCGCGAGCGCCGTCGGATCGGCGGCACCGGGCCGGCGGCCACCGACGCGGCCCGACTGGAACGGCACGAGCGAGGCGTGCCCGAGCCGGACGTAGGCCCGGCCCGGTGTGCTCTTGGAGATGTGCCCGGCCTCGGGGGAGTCGATGACGTCGCTGGACTCGCCGCCGTCGGTCACGCGCAGCGCGATACGGAGGTTGGTGTTGGCCCGGATCTCGGGCGAGACGACACCGCTCGGCCGCTGGGTGGCGAGCAGCAGGTGGATGCCGAGCGACCGGCCCCGCTGGGCGATGTTGACCAGGCCCGTCACGAAGTCCGGCAGGTCACGCACCATGGAGGCGAACTCGTCGATGACGATGAGGAGTCGGGGCACGGAGGCGTGCGAGGGATCACGGCGTACGAGATCCTGGTAGTCCTCGATGTCCTTGGCGTCGGCGGCGGCGAGGATGTGCTCGCGCCGCTTGAGCTCCGCGCCGAGCGATTCCAGTGCGCGTTCGACGAGATGGGCGTCGAGGTCGGTCACCATGCCGACGGTGTGCGGGAGTTTGACGCAGTCCTTGAACGCCGAGCCGCCCTTGTAGTCGACGAGCACGAACGTCATGTTCTCGGGGGTGTTGGCCACGGCCAGCGACGCCACGATGGTCTGGAGCAGCTCCGACTTGCCGGAACCCGTCGTACCGGCGATCAGACCGTGCGGGCCGTCGCGCCGCATGTCGATGCCGAACGCGCCGTCGTACGACTCACCGATGACCGCCGTCGTCGACTGCCCGCCCATCCGCCAGCGTGCGCTGATCGCGGCACCGGTCGGCGGCTCCAACTGCAGTACGTCGAGCAGCCGGCTGGCAGCGGGGAGCGCCGAGTCCTCGGTCTCGCCGCTGATGTCGCGCAGCGGGGACAGCGAGCGGGCCAGCCGGCCGCACCAGGCCGCGGACACGAAGTCCGGCCGTACGTCCCGTACCCGCGCGATGCCCGTCTGCTGGACGCGCAGCCGCAGTTCGAGGGCCTTGTCCGCGCCCGCCGCGGAGTCGTCGGGCTCGGTGGCGTGCCAGGCGTGGAAGGAGGGGAAGCCACCGGGGGCGGCCGGCGCGGTCCGGGCCGGCCGCTGGGCGGTCGCGTGCTCCTCGGGCTTGGGCTCCGCGATGACGATGGCCTGGCACTCGCCGGGCAGGAACCGCTCCTCGGCGTCCAGGCAGATCGCGTACATGGACATGGCCGGGCCCTCGCGCAGCAGCCGCACCACCCCCGGCATGGACCGCAGCCGCCGGGAACCGTCCCAGACGACGACGATGTCCGGATCGCTGAACGCGGCCTTGTTGCCGTTCTGCCGGGCGGCCTTCTGGCGGGCGTCGAGGAGCTGGGTCAGCTCACCGATGCGCGCTCCGACGGTCTCGGCGTCCGTGCCGATGAGGACGTTGGCGTCCTGGGCCCCGGCGGGCCGGCTGTGCGGCAGCCAGCGCACCCAGTCCCAGCTCTCCCGGCCGCTGTTCTCCGTCAGGACGTAGAACTGGACGTCCAGCGGGCTGTGCAGCACCGCGGTCTGCGCGACGGCCCAACGCCCCAGCGCCTGCGCCGAGTCGCCGGGTCCGGCGATGCCGATGACCCCGCGCTCGCCCAGCGGAAGGGCGACCGGCGCGTCCTCGATGGTCCAGGTGACCTGACGTTTGTGGTCGTCCTGCTCCGGGTCGTCGAGCACCACCTCGGAGGGCAGTTGGCCGGTGCCGACCCGCAGCAGCAGATGGTCGGCGTCGGTGCGGCGGCGCTCCCACAGCCGGGTGCGCGGCCCGGTGCCCAGGGACAGCACGGTCGCCGGATCGGGTATCGCCCGGCGCCGGTCGAGCCGTTCGGCGAGCAGGGCCTCCTGGGCGTCCTTCTCGATCCGCGCCTTGTGCTCGTTGTACTCCTTGACCTGCTTGGCATGGGACTTGCGCCCCTGCTTCTTGTCCATCAGGTAGTTGCCCAGCATGATCAGCGGACTCAGCAGGGCCATGATCATGTAGTACCAGCGTCCGAAGACCATCACCATGACGACGGCGGAGACCAGCGGGGTCAGGGCCATCAGCCAAGGCAGCGGACGGGCTTCGTAGTCCCGTACGGGGCTCGGCAGCCGGAACTTGGTCTCGCGCTCCGGCGGATGCAGCCGCGGCGGCCGGTTGTAGTCCAGCCCGGCACCGTCGTCCGACCACTTGAGCGCGGCGTCGGGAGCCGCGTAACGGTCGAGCTGGAGAAGGGTGTTGGCGACGGCGACCTCGCTGCCGAGCGGCCACTCGTCGTCCTCGCGTTCCTCGACGGGACCGCCGTCGAGGGTGACGCCCTCCTTCTCCCCGTGCACGGCGACGCGACACGTTCCGTCCGTTGCAACTGACAACGTCAGCGCCCTTTGCGGAAGTTCGGGATCGTCGATCCGCAGGTACGACGACGCTCCGGCACCGATGTCGTAGCGGCCGATCCCGAGCCGGTGCACGGAGCCCGCCGACGGACCGCCGGCCACCCGCAGTTCGACGAGCCCGGTCGGCTCGCCGGGCAGGCATCCGGCGGGGTCGTGCAGACTGACGACGGCGCCTTCGCGCAGCGGAGAGGTGCCGATCGTCGCGGCCGGATCGACGGGATATCCGTCGACGTACGCGAGGGGTGCGCCCCCGGCCGAGGCTCCCTGGTGCTGCCCGAGGGGAATGATCTGCGCACCACCGCCGTAACCGACGTGCTCCGCCAGCTCTTTGGCGATGTCCCCCACCGAGGACTCGGGATCCGCATCAAGAACCACGTCGGCGGTGGCGCCGCCGAGCGGGTCGACGACGGTCAGAGTCAGCCGCACGCTCGTCCTCCCCCAGACACCCTGGGCCGCTTCCGGAACGCGGGCCACAGTGCTCTCGACGATAGCCGCTCACCGCTTCCCGCAGGCAACGCCCCTTGTGAGGGAACCAGGGAGGCCCCGGCCGGACACCGCCTCTGGTGCGGGCTCGTGACAGAACCGGGGTGTGCTCCTGCAAGCGTCGTAAGTAAGCTGCTTGCTCGATGCGGACGATCACACCATCCGTATCAGGAGCCACGGGGGTTGGCCCTGCGGCGAGTTGAAGCATGGAGGACGCCACATGGCCGGCGGCAAAGACGCGGACATCACTTACGACAAGATGCGGCACGCTGCTAAGCGACTCGGCCACGAGAAGGAGAAGATGGAGGACAAGCTCCACGGCCTCGACAGCTACATCGACGGCCTCGTCGCCGACGGTTACACGACGTCCAAGGGTTCCCAGGCCTTCGACGACTCCTTCAAGGAGTTCACCAAGGGCATGAAGGACACCCTGGAGGGCCTCAAGGGCATGGCCAAGTTCCTCGAGGACGCCGCGAAGGCGTACGAGGACCTTGATGATCAGCTGGCCAAGGGTGTCAAGGGCTGAGGCCCTTCTGGGCTTGAGTCCGACCCGGTGCGATGGGGTGCCCCGGCCCCCATCGCATCGGTGTGTTCCCGTCGGCTTCGGGGGGGTCGTCCGGCTGTCCGTTGCCGGCGGTGGGACCGTGCGGGGCGGTCCGGGCCCGGACGACGACATTGATCCGGTCCTGGGCCGATGTCCTCCGTCGCGCCCCGGCGCGAAAGGAACGACATGACCGCACCGGATGACGGAGCTCCCTTGGTGGAGGGCTTCGAGTGCAGCTTCGAATTCCGGCCGGGATGGATCGACCTGACGCTCCGCGAAGGGACCAGAGCCGAGGCGAAGGCGCTGGCCACGTACGTCGTGAACAGCCTGGATCCGCTCGCGCTGGAGATCGAGAAGAGCGCGGTCCTCGATGACATGGTCGAGCGGGCCGTGGCCCTCGACGACGACACCCCCACACTCGCGGCGGCGTTCTACACCGAGAGCGGCGAGGCTCTCGCCAGCCTCACGGCCGACTCGTACGGCGACGAGGGTGTGGAGCGTCCCACTCGCGAGGAGGTCCAGCCCGCCCTCCTGGAGTGGGTGAACGCCGAGGTCGCGGGGGATCCACAGGTCGACCACCTGGATCTGCCCGCCGGGCCCGCCGTGCGGGTGCAGGCGATGCTTCGGGTGAAGCGCGTGTTCGGCCTCCGGCGAAGGCTGACCGGGTTCATCAGGTACGCGGTCCTCCCGCCCGGAATGAAGAGCCTGATCGTCGTCACCGTCACCTGGGAGGCGATCGCCCGTACGGAAGAGCTCGCCGAGCTCGCCGAGCTCGCCGCCGAGGCCGTGCAGACGCTGCGGATCACTCCGATAGCCTCGGACGGCGGTGGGGCGATCGCTGACAGAGGCACCCGAAGTGGGGATTGATGCTCAACTTCTCCACGTCCGTCGATCGGGTGGTGGAGCTGTTCGCGAAGCTGCCGAACGTCCGCGGAGGGCTGGAAGATTCTGCCGGTAGTACACCGGTCAGCGGCATCCGGATTGAATCCGAGGCGATCTCGTCAGGCGTGGACGGCGCTGTTTTTCCGGGCCTTCAGTGTCTGCGCCGTCCAGGCTCGGCATCGAACGGGCTCACGACGGACCGCCACCGGCCGCTTCACCGATCCGAAGGCTTCTGGCGAAGGTATCGACGGCGTCGAAGGAGGCTTCGAGAAGGGCCGGGTCGTCGTAGTGGCCCTTGAGGACCAGATCGATGTTGTGGGCCGGGTCGTTCCATGCGTAGGCGACGGAGAGCATCAAGCCGCCGTCGGGTCCGGTCCAACTGCGCATACTGCGCAGACCCTCGCCGAAATAGGGAGAGTCGAAGGGAACGGTCTCCACGCGCATGCTGGCTTCGGCGGCCGCGGGGTCCGGCTCTGCCAGCATGCTCAGGTGGAGGGGACTGTGGTTCTCGTCGCAGGCGAACCGCTTGGTGAAGAAGACCAGGGGAGCGGCCTGCGGCGGCATCGGCCCGAAGATGAACGCCTGCTCCGCCCCCACGCGCTCGCCCAGCATGACCGCCGAGCCCTCCAGAAACCGCTTCATCTGCCGCTTCTCCCGCCAGGTGAGCTTGCGCCGGTGCAGCAGGGAACTGGCGTCGAGGAACAGGTCCAGCCACTGCGCGAACTCCGACCTGCCGACACCCAGCGGCATCGGAAACCACACGGCCGGGTCGGAGTCCGTCTCGATGATCAACATGCGTAGCTCCAGCGGAAGGTGGTCATCACAGCGTCGAAGAGTTCGATCAAGGTCTCGGTGAATTCGATCTCCATGTCGGGTGCGGTCAGAGCGCTGAAGGAGAAGGTCAGCCACTGGGCGGGGACAGAGTCCGGGATCGGGACGGTGTACTGAACCCGCCAGGACGGCACGTCGATGTCCTCGTCTGGATCGGCCGGCACCTTCTTCACGGTGCGCAGGGAAGCCGTTCCGTCGAGTTCGCGGACCGAGCAGTCCTCGGAATCACGCGCGAGATCGATGAGTACGGCCTCGGGCTCGATGGTGTCCGTCGGTGCGCGAAGGGGCTCGGATGCGATGAAGGAAGCCGGGATGATCACGCCGTGCATGCGTTCGACCGGGAGGTAGAGAGTCAGGCCGTCGGCCTTCCGGGCCTGCCGAACGGTCTGCTGCAGTTCCTTCGTGAGCCGGAGCCGGGCCCTTGGCATGTCGTCCTTCGGGAATCCGGGAGGGAGTTGGGCCACGGACTTCTGAACGATTCGCCGGACAGCTGCTGTTGTACCGCTCTGGAGCGGAACGGTGTCCCATCCGGGCGGTGGCACCAGATTGAACCCTGTCGGCACGCGGGACGATTCCACGGAGTTCTCAGGACGTGACACTTCGGTTCCGAATCTTCTCCGCGACCCAGGTCGCACCGACCAGCACCGTGAACAGCGGGGCCCCGATGATTCCGGGCCAGAAGGACGTGAGGAGACACGGCAGCGTGATGGCCCAGCCCATGGCGAGGTCCCGCGTCAGCAGCGGTGGCCGCCTGCTGGGAGTCGGATTCCTGGCCAGGATCCACAGCAGATGGACCAGGCAGCCGGACAGCGTCGCCCAGTAGATCCAGAACAGCACGTCACGACCGGCAGCGGGGATCGCCAGTGAGATTCCGATCAACGGGAAGATGGAAACCAGCGCGCCGATGATGGTCACCCGCACTCTGAAATTGGCTCCCGTGCCCAACTGTTCCCTGAGGGACTCAGCCATTCCTCCTGCTTTCCTTGCCGCGTCCACCGGTGTTCCGGGCGCGAGTCCGAGTGTTCACCAGTGGGTGTCCGCGGCGGGCATCCAGCCGCTTTCCTTCCATGTGTTGTAGCTCTCGTTGTAGGGCTTGTCCCCTGGGGACAAGCCGTGTTGGTCCAGCCAGCCGATGGAGTCGCTCTTGCTCAAGGACTTGTCCATGAAGTCCACCCCCATGCCCGCGTAGGCGGCTCCCATGGAGGCTCCGTACCCCAGGCGTCCCAGAATGGAGGCCCCGCCGGACGCGGAGCCGGGGAAGGCTCCCTGGTTCGAGCGGAGCTGACCGAACAACCCGGCGGCTTCGTCGTCACCCAGATGCAGCCATTTGGAGACGGTGGAGATCTCGGTCGGCCCCTTGGCGACCAGACCGGTGTCCCGGGAGATCTTCTTCAAGGTGAACTGTCGGAGATCCGAGAAGAATTTCCGCGAAACGTCGTCCTGAGCGCCCGCCATGGCCCGGCTCAGATCGTTCAGCATGCCCTTGTGCGATCTGAGGCCGGCTTTGAGCCCGGCTGTCCGTCCGGTCTGTGCGGCAGCGGTGGTGACCTTGTTCGCGCCCTTGAGCATGTTGATGCCACCCCGGCCGATGCCCATCAGCAGCAGACCACCGATGTCGAAGGCCAGATCGGTCCAGGAGGCGTCGCCGGAGGCGACCAGCATGGATCTGGTGAGGATGGTCAGGAGGGCGATCCCGAGGACCAGGAGGTTCAGCCCGGGAATCCAGATGGCGACGAGCCCGGCGAGGGTGGCGATCCATCCGAGGGCGTCGAGTACGGTCTTGATCCAGTCCGCGTTGTCATGGAACCAGCCCTTGACGTTGTCCCACCACGAGTCTTCGATGACGTCGTCGATCTCGTCCCTGATCTTGCCCGCGTGGTGGGCTGCGCGGGTGTCGCGGTCTCCGGTGATGACGTCCAGTTGGGTCCTGTACGTCCGCAGGGGGTCGTCGTCGGCTCCGCCGGTGGACGGCGGCGGGGCGGTCTTGTCGCCTGTGTCCGACTCCTTCGCCTTCTCGGCCTCGATCTCCTCCTGCTTCTCCTTGGCCCGTCGCAGAACTCGGTCGGCGTCGGACTGGAAGTCCTCCAACTCGTTCGCCCAGGTGCTGAGATGGCTGTGGACGCGCTCGTAGCGGCTGGCCACTTCCCGCATGTGCTTCTCCAGCGTCCCGGAGTCCTCGCGCAGACGCTTGACGTACTTGCCCTTGAGCTTGTCCTCCTTGCTGAGAGCTTGGAGGTTCTTGGCCTGGTCGCGGAGCTTCTCGGCGACCGACACCATGTGGCGGACTTCGTCGCGGATCTCCTCAGGGTCGCCGGGTACCGGGTCGGCGTTGCAGAGGGGCTGCCAGTCGGCCGGTCGGCGTTTGGATGTCGTAGTCGTCACTTCTTCGGCTTCTTCTCGTCGCGCTTGCTCAGTTCGTCGTCGAGTTCCTCGAAGGCCTTCTTGGTGCCAGCCACCAGCTTGCCGACCGACTCGATGCCCTCGATGAGCTTGGTGCGGTAGTCGTCCCAGTTGTCGACGAAATCCCCCATGGCGTCCGCTATCGCGCCGGAGCCCCAGTGCTGGCGCATGTCGTCGCGCCGGTTCTCGATGTCCTTGAATGTCCGCTGGAGTTGGCCGAGCCTTCGCTCGGAGTCCGAGAGGAACTCGTAATCGACCGTCAGATCCGGTTCAGCCACCGGGAAGCCTTCCTTCGAGTCTCATCGGCTGCGTCGTCGTGGCGGCCCTTCGGCGGCGGTGCCGTCTTCACGCAGAGCGCGGCAGCAACGAGCGAAGAGCGCTTCACTGGAGACTCCACTCATGACAAAGGATTGGTCAAGGGTGGTCACGCTATCGGTGGGGCTGATGGTTTCGCCAGGCCGGAAGTCTTCTTAAAAGCATGCCAATTATGGATTATGTAGGAGGAGTTGGATTCTTCCGTGCACGCCCTGTGTGCGTCCTCACCATGTGGCGGATCCAGCAAAGGGGTGATGCCCGCGGCCGAACGAAGCTGCCTGCATTCGCGGCAGCTACCGGATGTCCCCGGGCTGAGGCGTTCCGGGCAGGCCCAGGAGCCGGGTGTCGGACGTGTCCTGGGCGACACTCCGCGGATCCGATCGTGTTGCGCGGCGTCGGCGATTCGAGCGGTGGTGTCCGAGGCCCCTCAGATGCGGGCCTCGGACGGGAGCCGTCAGTGGTTGACGGACTGGATCTCCTGGACGGTGATGTCCTGGGTCGTCCCGAAGGTCCCGTCGGGAAGGTCGCCGCCGGTCCCACCGGTGCCGGTCCAGTCGACCTCCCAGGTGATCGTCGCCCGGAGCTTGTACGTCCCGTCGCCCGACGAGCGCAGGTACTTGATCCCGCACGGCGGTGTCTCGCGGGCCTTGCCCTTGGCGTACGGCGCACCGATCGAGTCGTCGTCGTTCAGCCGGCACTCACCCGAGTTCGGGTAGGTCTCCGCGTCGCTCGTGCCGGGCTCCAGCCTGAGCGAGACGGGCTTCGCGGTGGTCGTCGCCGAGATGTTGAGCCCGGCGACATCGAGCGCCGCGGTCACGGACACCTTCTTGAACGTCGCCTTGTCGAGCCAGGCCCAGGTCGGCAGGTTGACCTTGGTGATGTCCTCGGGGGCGAGGGTGATCTCGGTGTCGGGCACCTTGATCCGGCTGTACGCGAGCTGGGCCAGGATTTCCGGCGTCACCGCGTTCCTCACGTTCGGGGTCTCGCCGTTCTCCACCCAGAAGGTGGCCGTGTCGCAGGCGAAGGCGGCGGGGTCGCCAGATTCCTCTCGGTCCTTGTCGCGGACCGCGTCCCACCACAGGCCCTTGCCCGTCTCGGACTTGTTGAAGTCCTTGTAGGGCTGACCGTTCTTGTAGCGCTCCTTAGCGAGGTTGTACGCCTCACCCACGCCGCTGGCGTTCGGGATGTCCCAGTCCTTCTGGAACTCCTTGGCGAATTCGTCCGGTGTCCACTTGGGCTCGTACCAACAGGCAGGCGGAGACCAGTCGCCGACGGGAGTGAACCCACCCGAACGCGTTCTCTTGGAACCGCCGGTGGAACCGCTGTAGACAATGCGCGACTCGAGGGTCCTGCCGCCGTCCTTCTGGTTGTCTCCCTCGACATCGAACTGGGACCCCCCGGGACCCTTGGCGAAGGCGCTGGTGGGCACGGACAGCGCACAGGCGATCGCGAGCGCTCCGACCATGGTCACGGCACGCGACCTGGTCACCGAACGCACGTCTTGCTCCCCCGTACGGACGTCCCGTCGGAGGTCTGCCACACGCCCTGGCCGTTCTTCTCCAGGCGCGTGTTGTACAGCACGTAGGCGTCGTTCCCGGCGGGTGTCCGGTCGACCTTCTTGGTCTTCCGGTTCTTGTTGTATGCCTTGGTCTCGTCGGCGCAGTACGAGACGCCCGCGGACTTGTTGTCGAAGATTTCGACCTTCGGGCTGAAGTAGCGCGTGGTGCCGGTGTACGTGATTCCGGCGTCCAGCCACTTCTGCACCCATTGGGCGGACGAGGTCAACGCCTTGCCCTTGTAGTAGAAGGTCATGCCGGGGGTGTTCGACGTGCCCTTGATGATGGCGTCGTTGGTGGCCGTCTGCGCGCGGCCGGCATCCGCGAGGATGGCGTCCTTCTTCGTGTCGCCTGTCTTCCAGCCCTCGAACTCGTCCTTCACGTCACTCGGCAGGGTGATGTCCGGCCGGTCAGCGCTGTCTGCTGAGCTCGTGCTGGGTGAAGCGGGCTTGCTGGCGCCGCCGTTGTCCGCCCCCGCGATCTTGTCGTTGTCCTTCGGACTGTCACCCCCGCTGCCACAGGCCGTCAGCAGCAGGGCTGTTGCCGCGGCGAACGCGGCAGCAACGGGCAAAGAGCGGCGGTTCACAGTGGACTCCCCGTGAGACATCGGTTGAGCGAAGTCAGTCAAGGGCAATGACGGTATCCGTGGGGCTCTTGGTTTCGCCAGGCTGAACCCTCCTTCTGGATGGGGTCATACGGGGTGGAGTCGGTGTGAAATGGAGGCTTGCTGGAGCCTGATCGTGTCCATGGCCACATCCACCCGCCCGCGTCCGGGCCCGCTTCCACACCTCACCCCGACTTTGCGTTCCGCACCTTCACAAGTCCGGCAGGCGCGTGCAAGTCCCCTGCCTCCGGGTGGGCCAGAGACCGCACCGCCCCACCTCGTAGGCTGACCCGAGCCGAACAGGTCGAACAGAAAGACGAACGACGATCCCCCGGGGACACGCCAGGTTCCTGCGACAAAAGAGTGGTTGATGCTCAACTTCTCCACGCCCGTCGATCCGTCGGCCGATCGCATGGTGGAGCCGTCCGACATCTCTTCCGGACCCCTTCACCGGACCTGACTCGCCCACGGCACCACCCATCCCACGCCGCTCCGGCGGCCGCGACGGCAGGAGAGACACTGGTGAGCCACCAACAACACGCGAAGTACTTGCAGTTCACCGGGGACGACCGTGCCGTGCATGCCATGGTCCCCTCGTCCGTCATCGTCGGGGTTCCCTCGGCCAGGGCGCTGGCCGAGAAGTACGGCCGCGAACTGCGGTTCGACTTCCTCGACGAAAAGGCCGTCCATCGGATGTTGTTCCATCGGTGGGAGGACAACAGGAAGGCGGGCGGTATCGGATGCCTGGGGGCAGTTCCGCTGACCGTCTTCGGATTCGGCGCCTGGCCCTTCTGGGATCTCGTGGCGTCCCAGAGGCCACGCTCATTCCAGATCGCGTTCATCGGCCTGGACGCGCTGATCGTCGTCGGATCGATCGTGGGCATGTATCTGTGGCGGCGTACCAGCCTCCTGGACCCGTCGATGCGCAACGTACGCGTACGGGCGCGCAGATATCGCGAGATCGCGGGCGCCGCCCGCCGGGGTGGAGCCGATATCCCGGCCCGGTACCCCTACTACGGCATGTACGCCTCGTCCCGGAGGTTCTTTCCGGACGCCCCCGAACTGCCCATGCCCGACGCGGAGCAACGCGCGTGACGGTCCCTCCAGGGCTGTGAGCGAGGAGCCGTTTCGGGCCGCCCCGCTCCGCCCGCCGTGAACGCGGACGGCTCGCACATCCCCGGGGCCGCAGGCGCCGGATTCACCCGGTGGCCGCGTCTGCACCACCCGTCCGCGAACGCCGCAGCACATACATATGGAGCTCGCTCCGCCGCTCCTCCGTGATCAGGGTCAGCCAGGAGCCGTCGGTGAAGCGGATGCGCAGTCTGTCGCTGGCGTGTTCACCGCGGAGGGGGTCCTCGAGGACCGCGTCCTCGGAGGGGATCTCCGCGACGACCTGTACGAGGCTCTCCCGGCGGATGGACACGCGCTTCGGCGGCGCGGCCAACACGGTGCGGCCCTTGGTCAGGGCGACGAGCCGCTGGTGGTGGGAGGAGTGGCCGTACCAGCGCAGCAGGAGCTGCCCGGCGGCGCCCTTCCAGTCGCCGTCGAAGGTCTTGTCGAGTCCGTGTTCGGTGACGGCCCGGTCGCGGAGCTCGGCCGCCCGGCGTTCGGACCGGGCCGCGTCACGCTCCTCCTTCGTCGACAGCAGTACCTGGAGGGCTTCTGCTCCGGTCGCGAGGAGCCCGAGGAGCAGGCCGATGAGCATGAAGGGAGCGGCGAGGACGACCCCGGCCATGGCAGGCGGCCGCATGAACGCCGGCCGGGTTCGCAGCGCACCGGCCGCCTGCCGGACGTCCTCAGGGGGCTCGGGAATCCTGCCGATCGTGCACCAGGCCGCGGCATCCGGAGTGAACCCGAGACGGTTCCTCCGGGAAGCGGGGAGAGCGCTGTTCCTTCGCGCGTTCCGTGCCTGCCCCGACCGGGGTCCGGCACCGGTCGTGCTCGCGGCTCCTGTCGGGGCGCCGGACGGATCCACGGAGTTTCCAGGACGTGACAGAGACTCAGCCATTCCTCCTGCCTTTCTTACCGCGGTCACCTGGGTTCCGGGGTGCGACTGCGAGTGCTCACCGCCGAGTGTCCGCCGCGGGCATCCAGCCGGACTTCGACGAATCGCCATGGCGCGGACGGCGGCAGTCACCGGTTGACGGACTGGATCTCCTGCACCGTGACGTCCTGCTCGTTGCCGAAGGTCCCGTCAGGCAGTCGCGTCTGCCCCGGGCTACCTGTTCCGGTCCAGGTGATCTCCCACGTCACCGTCGCCTTGAGAGCGAATGTGCCGTCACCGGAGGAGCGCAGGTACTCGAGCCCGCAGGGTGGGGTCCGTTCCGACTTGCCCTTGGCGTACGGCTCACCGATCGAACCGTCGTCGTTGATCGCGCATTCGCCGGAGGCCGGGTAGGTCTCCGCGTCCTTCGTGCCCGGTTCGAGCTTGAGGGCGACGGGCTTGGCCGTCGTGGTGGCCTGGATGTCGAGGCCGCCCACGTTGATCCGCGCGGTGACGTCTACGGGCTTGAACTTGGCCTTGTCCAGCCATGCCCACGTCGGGAGGTTCACCTTCGTGGTGTTCTCGGGCGCCAGGGTGACCTGGGTCTCCGGGAGCCGGAGCCTCTTGTACGCCAGCTCCGCGAGGACCTTCGGGGTGACGGCGTCGGGGACGTCGGGGGTGTCCCCGTTCACGACCCAGAAGGGCATCTCGTTGCAGCGCTGCGCCGCGGGTTCCATCCAACGGTCGGGATCCTGGACCGCGACCCACCAGGTGCCCTCGTCGGCCATGTCGAGGTTGTAGTTCAGGTACTTGCCGTCCTTGTACATGTCCCGGAACTGCCCGACGGCGGTCTTCGCGTAGCTGTGCTGCCCCGGGTAGTTGACCGTCTCGGTGTACATGCCCTCTACGTACTCCTGAAAGGCCTCGGCCGTGCGCGGCTCGTACCAGCAGGCCGGGGGCGTCCAGTTCCCGACGGGAGTGACGTTGCCCTTGCTGCCGCCACCGTCGCCCTTGGAGCTACCGCTGTAGCGGACCATGGACACGATGTCGGTCCCGGACCGTCCGCCGCCCGTCTCCTTGTTCTCGCCGTTGGACTTGCCCCCAGGTCCCCATCCGGCCATCGCCGTGCCCGGTGTCAAGGCGCAGACGCCCATGACAGCCCCCACGACCAGCCATCGGCCGCGCCGCCTCGTCAAGGCGTGCATATCTTGTTCCCCCGTTCCGACACGAGCTTGCTGGTCTGCCAGATCCCCTTGTCGTTCTTCTCCAGGCGCGTGCTGTAGAGCACGTACGAGTCGTCGTTCGCGGGTGTCCTGTCGACCTTCTGCGTCTTGCGGTTCTTGTTGAACGCCTTGCTCTCGTCGGCGCAGTAGGAAAGCCCCGCCGACTGCTTGCCGAACACTTCGAGCTTGGGCGAGAAGTAGCGGACCGCCCCGGTGAACGTGGAACCTGAGTCGACGATGGTGTTCACCCAGTCCTGGCTGCCAGGAAGGGCGGAGCCGGCCTGATAGAAGGAGAGCGCCTCGGACTTGGGGTCACCCTTGACGACCGCGTACGTGACGGCCGTCTGGGCGTGCCCGGCGTCGGCCAGGATCGTGTCCTTGGTCGCGTCGCCGGTCTTCCAGCCCTGGAAGGTCTCCTTGATGTCGCCCGGCAGCGTCAGATCGGGGCGCGTGACAGTGTCCGAAGCGCTCGTGCTCGGCGAAGCCGAACCCGTCTCGTTCTGATCCGCCCCCGCGATCTTGTCGTTGTCCTTCGGACTGTCACCCCCGCTGCCACAGGCCGTCAGCAGCAGGGCTGTTGTCGCGGCGAACGCGGCAGCAACGGGCAAAGAGCGGCGGTTCACAGTGGACTCCCCGTGAGACATCGGTTGAGCGAAGTCAGTCAAGGGCAATGACGGTATCCGTGGGGCTCTTGGTTTCGCCAGGCTGAATCCTCCTTCTGGATGGGGTCATACGGGGTGGTTTTGGTGTGAAGTGGCGGCCCGCTGCCGCCTGATCGTGTCCATGGCCACATCCGCCCACCCACGTCCGGACCCGCCTCCACGCCTCGCCCCGACTTTGCTTTCCGCACCCTCACAAGCCCGGCCGACGCGTTCGCGGCCCCGGCTCCCGGGTGGACCAGAGGCCGCACCGCCCCACCTCGTAGGCTGACCCGAGCCGAACAGGTCGAACAGGCCGAACGACATACCGAATAGCAGGTCGACCAGCAGGCCGCAGGCTGCAGGCTGAACAGCAGGACGAACGACGAACCCGGGGGACACGCCATGGCCCGCTACATGGAGACGCTCACCGTCGAGCGCGGCGGATTTCGCATCAGGGTGCCCGAGTCGTGGTGGGAGTTCGACGTGCGGCCGGAGTCGCGGGACGACTCGATCCGGCGGATGGTGAGCGAACGGATCGCGCAGCGACCGGAGTTGGCTCAGTACCGCGACACCTACACCGCCTTCCTGCGCAAGGCCTCGGCGGACGCCTGGAAGTCCGGTGCGCTGTACTGCGGATGCATGGCGGAGTCCTTCGGCGGTGACACCCCGATCACCGGCTCGGTCACCGTCTCGATCGTCGGCGGCCGCTCGCAGTCCGGCGAGCCCCTTTCCACCGACCCGCGGACGATCGCGGGCCAACTCGCCGTGCGCGAGGCCAAGAAGGAGGGGGACGCCTGGCGCAAGGTGACCACCGTCGAGATACCCGGCGTCGGTCCCGCCGCGCGGACGTACGGCATCGAGGACATCGTCGTACCCGACGACAGCCTTCAGCGCACGATCCGCGCGGTGCTCATGCAGACGTTCATCCCCGTGCCCGGCCAGGAGGGCAAGGTCGCCCTGGTCGCCGGCAGCAGCCAGGTCCTCGACCTTGCCGACTCCTTCTTCGACATCTTCGACGCCATCACCTCGACGTTCCGTTTTGCCGATCAGTAGGCGCCGATCACCAGGCGCCGACCAGTAGACCCCCTGCGGCGCCGGCGTCGGTGGTCCCCCTTCCTCGCCTCACGCCCACCCAGTAACTTCGCTTGTGCGTACGATTGTTGTTGGTGTTGCCATTGGTGTTGCTGTCACGGGGGTTGCGGCATGGCGGGGAATCGGCCGGGGGACTGGCATGTCCTGGATCTGGACAAGGATCCGACGCCGGGTGACCCGGACCGGGTGCGGCATCTGTCCAAGAACCTGCACGATTTCGCCGATGACGTGTCGGATGCGCTGCGTCTGATCAAGGGGATGGCGGACGAGGATGCCGTTCTGCGGTGGGCGGGGAAGTCGGC